>NZ_JAWJBQ010000004.1:0-221793 GCF_046535955.1 Pseudoalteromonas sp. SIMBA_162
GTAATTTAATATTTTATCTGAAACAAGAAGCTACGCTTCTAACGTGAGCAAGCTCTACGTCTACAAAACAAGGCTAAACTATAACCTGTTCACTTTGTTTTCTCATTTTCTTCTCATTCGCTTCTCTTTGTGCATTACTGTTTTAAAGCCCATTTTTCACAAAGAGGTTAAGAGGCGCTGCGCTTTTAGAGTTAGGGACTAAGTAATTTAATATTTTATCTGAAACAAGAAGCTACGCTTCTAACGTGAGCAAGCTCTACGTCTACAAAACAAGGCTAAGCATTGCCCAGATCATTATGTTTTCTCATTCGCTTCTCTTTGTGTATTACTGTTTTAAAGCTCATATTCACAATGCCGTGGCTAAATACAGCCTGTAGAAGCGTTTTAGTTATGCTATAAAAGTGATTGTTTTACCACCGAGAAGTGAATGAGAAAAACAGGAGCAGTGACTAACCAATATTTTTTAACTCTGTGTAGCGCGAAGCGCCTCGGTGCACTCTGTGGTCATATCTAATTTTAAGTAATAAGAAGTCTCACTTCTAACGTTAGCAAGCTCTACGTCTACAAAACAAAGCTCTATGCTGTGTATTATGGCTACTCATTTAGTCCTCATTCATTTCTCTTTGTGCATTTAAATTTTAAAGCCCATTATTCACAAAGAGGTTAAGAGACGCTGCGCTTTTAGAGTTAGTGAAAAGCTCATTTTTCAAAAGCAGTGGTTAAATATGGTCTGAAGGCGCGCTTTGCTTTCGTTTAAAGCAACATGTTACTTATGCTATAAAAGTGATTGTTTTACCACCGAGAAGTGAAGGAGAAGACCTGGATAAGTAACTAATATTACTAGTGTTTTCTCTGTTTAGCACGAAGCGCCTCGGTGTGCTCTGTGGTGATAAAAGATCACTTACCCTGTCACTTTGGCTGCTCATTTACTCCTCATTTGCTTCTCTTTGTGCATTAAAGATCTAAAAGCCCATTATTCACAAAGAGGTTAAGAGACGCTGCGCTTATCGAGGTAGGGGCAAGTAATTTGATGAATAAACAGCAACCGCGCTTCTAAGTTGAGCAAAATTGATGTTGATAGCAAAGTGACTAAATCTAAGATGTAGATGTAAACCCTGCAGTCATTTAAGCTTGTAATACTAGCGCTTAAAGTACAAGTCGATTGCTTTGGTGAGTAGCTCGTCGAGTTGCTCTTCAAAGCCATCCATATCGATTTCAAAATAACTAAAGTACTTTTTAACCTGCAATTGCGATAGGTTACGGTTTTTTACGCTGTATTGGCGTTCGTCTTTTTGTTTATCGTAACGCGGTAAAAAGACAAATTGTGCGTAGTACGGTGACTTAATATGCTTGTTGGCATAACGACAAAAATCTTCAATATATTCTGCGCCTTCAGGGCCTAAACAACCGGGCTCTACTCTGTACATTAAGCGAAGTTTTTTGTCGTCAGTAATTTGCATAATAATCCTTAACGAAAAAATAATACGCGGATTATTTTTCCGTTTTTAATTTGATAGCTCGATACAAGCTCTGAGCGTTTATCTATTACGTTCTCGTCTGCTGAACAGGTTTCTGATAGCTCATGGTCTATTACTATATCACCGTGTACTATGCGTTTAATTGGCGATGAGTGGATACACTTTAGCTTTTTAAACATTAAACCATAACGTGCAATTAGTTTTTCTTTTCCTTTAAATAATAGCTCATTGGGGAAAATATAAAACTCTACATCTTCATCGTAAACACGAATAAACTCTTCAATGTTGCGTGCGTTGTATGCTTTTATAAGTTGTTCAACCACGGCTAGTGATTCGCGAGATTGTTTGGCTTTAGCTTGCTGCTTAGCTGTTAAGGCTTCTTTTGCTTGGGCTACTGCTTTTTCTGCTTCGGCTACGGCCGCCGCTTTTTCTATTTTATTTTTAGGCTTTTCAACGGGCTTAGGTGTTTCATCGCCTAACACTTTTGAGTCATCTGGTTTGGTTTGGTCAACAATAGGTTTTTTAAGCTCAGGAGCTTTATATTCAAGTGTGTTTACTTTTTCGTCCGCTTTTTGCTGTTCGTTAGTGGGCTCTGTGGCATAACTATTTAAAGCTAGCGTAAAGGTAAATAAAGCAAAAAAAATAGATAACGATTTCATAACTTTCCTAATAAAAACACTAAGCGTGTACTGTATTGCAACATAGCAAATTTTAACGTTTTCGGGTAGCAATTAAATAAATGACCTTGGCTTTCATAGTGAAGTTTAGCTTGAGTTTAACCCAGCTTTTAAAATAATTTTGTTAAATACATAATTTTTAATGATGGTATAAAATTGATTGTTTCACCACCGAGAAGTAAAGAAAAGGCAAGGAGCCATGATTAATTGTTACTCCTGTTTTCTCTGTGTAGCGCGAAGCGCCTCGGTGTGCTCTGTAGTGATACCTTTTTTAAGTAACAAGAAGCTACGCTTCTAACGTGAGCAAGCATTCGTCTACAAAATCAGTTAACCCTGCTTACTATGGCTACTCATTTACTCCTCATTCGCTTCTCTTTGTGCATTAAGATTTAAAAGCAGTGGCTGAATGTAGCCTACAGACTCGCTTTGCTTTCGTTTAAAGCAACATATTACTTATGCTATAAAAATGATTGTTTTACCACCGAGAAGTGAAGGAGAAGACCAGGAGTAGCGACTAACCAATATTTTAACTCGGTGTAGCGCGAAGCGCCTCGATGCGCTCTGTGGTCATATCTATTCTTAAGTAACAAGAAGCTACGCTTCTAGCGTGCGTCTACAAGACAAAGCTCTAACCTGTTCATTTGGCTACTCATTTTCTTCTCATTCTGTTCTCTTTGTGCATTACGTTTTTGAAAGATTATTCACAAAGAGGTTAAGAGTCGCTGCGCTTTTAGAGTCTGGTACTCATGATTTTATTATTAAGGCATAAAAAAAGCCGCATAAAATGCGGCTTTGGAGGTTAGTCTCACTTCACTTTGGGCGTGTCTCCAAAACTTAGTGAATACGTTACCAAGGAACTGTTTTATTGATTAGATAGACTCTAATGCAATTTTAACCATTTCGTTAAACGTGCTTTGACGCTCATCGGCAGGTGTTGCTTCGCCAGTGATCACGTGGTCACTTACGGTGAATAACGCCATTGCGTTTGCGCCGTATTCAGCTGCAACGCCATATAAACCGGCTGTTTCCATATCTACTGCAAGAACGCCTAACTTATCTAAATCTTTGTAGAAAGTGTCGTCTGCTTGGTAGAAAGTGTCGGTTGTGAATACGTTACCTACTTTTGCTTTAATACCTAGCTCTTTTGCGGCGTTTACGCCGTTTAACAGTAGGTCAAAGTCTGCAATTGCAGAAAAGTCGTAACCACGAACACGTGCACGGTTTACGTTTGAATCTGTGCTTGCACCTTGTGCAAAAATTACGTCACGGATTTTAATGTCGGTACCAATACCGCCACATGTACCAATACGTATAATGTTTTTTACGCCAAAGCTAACAATTAGCTCACGTGCGTAAATAGACATTGATGGAATACCCATGCCTGAACCCATAATGCTTACTGGCTTACCTTTGTAAGTACCTGTAAAGCCAAACATGTTGCGTACACCCGTTACTTGTACCGCATCATCTAAAAAGTTTTCAGCAATATATTGCGCACGTAGCGGATCGCCTGGCATTAAAACTGTTTCGGCGAAATCACCAACATTTGCATTTATATGAGGAGTACTCATTCGTTGTTTCCTTTTTATTTTTGCGCGTTTAATTGAGTTAAAAAGCTGTCGCCATATTCAAGCTCAGACAAGTTAAACCACTGTGCTAGTGTTTGACCAATATCTGCAAAACTGTCTCGTTCACCTAGTGGCGTATTACCCATGCCAGGCTTATACGCTATCACAGGTACGTATTCACGTGTGTGCTCAGAACCTGGAAAGGTTGGATCACATCCGTGGTCGGCAGTGATCATTAATACATCATCTGCATTTAACTGGTTTAGTATAGTTGGTAAGTAGTCATCAAATTCTTTTAATGCTTTAGCGTAACCTACAGGATTACGGCGATGACCAAATTTTTCATCAAAATCAACTAAGTTGGTAAAAATTAAGCTGCGATCAGGTGCTGTTGAAATAACCTCGCTGGTTTTTTCAAGCAAGTTCATAAGCCCAGGTGCTTTGTGCTTTTGGGTTATGCCTTGATGCGCATATATGTCTGAAATTTTACCAATACTAATTACTTCGCCGCCGTCTTTTGCTAGTACATCTAACAAGGTAGGTGCTGGCGGAAGTACTGAATAGTCACGACGATTACCTGTTCGTGCAAAGTCTTGACTATTTGAACCCAAAAATGGCCGCGCAATCACTCGCCCTATATTCATTTCATCAAGCAGCGCCCGTGCGATTTCGCAAACTTGATAAAGCTTCTCTAGGCCAAATGACTCTTCATGCGCGGCTATTTGAAACACGCTATCAGCTGAGGTGTAACAGATTGGTTTACCTGTTTTTACGTGCTCTTCACCTAGCTGTTCTAATATGGTTGTTCCTGATGCATGGCAATTACCTAAGATGCCAGGAATACCTGTACGAGCTATAAACTCGTCTACAAATTCTTGTGGGAAACTTGGCTGTGTTTTTGGGAAGTATCCCCAATCAAATAACACAGGTACGCCAGCCATTTCCCAATGACCTGATGGTGTGTCTTTTCCGCTAGAAAGTTCTTTAGCGTAACCCCATGCACCTTGTGGTGCTTGGCGGTCTGAAACTAAACACGTTTCTCCACCGGCGGCTTCGCAGGCGTCGACTAAACCTAATTTTGATAGGTTAGGAAGCGAAAGTGCACTGCCTGTTTCGTCGTAATATGCTTTTAATAAGTGAGCGAATGTATTGGCGCCAAGATCACCAAATTTATCTGCATCTGGTGCTGCACCGATTCCTAGGCTATCTGCCATTAAGATAATTGCTCTTGCCATTTTGACCTCACTTTGTTTCTAGGTGGTTACTTTATCTGCTGAACGATTTTTACGTACAGGACAAAAGTCCTGTTTCATAAAACCTAAACATTATAAATTTGCGTTCTTAAGCGAAGCAAAAGAGATTAATCGTGTCTTTTTTGCTATTGTGATCTACCAACAATATATCCTTCTGTGTGGGTGAGAACTTTAGTGACACGAACAACTATTATAGCTATTGCTGGCGCGTCTGCGTCGGGCAAATCTCTTTTTAGCCAAACTATATACAACGAGTTGGTTAATGAGCTTGAACCGGGCGCAATTGCCATTATTGAAGAAGATGCTTATTACAAGGATCAGTCGCATTTGCCGATGGCTCATCGTACGCAAACGAACTACGACCACCCTGATGCATTTGAACATGAGTTAATGCTTGAACATTTAACTCAACTTCGTAGCGGAAATTCAGTAGAAGTACCAACATATGATTATGCACAGCATACCCGCAGCGATAAAACGCGACGTGTAGCCGCTGCAAAAATTTTAATTGTTGAAGGTATTTTATTACTGAGCGACAAAGCGCTTAATAAAGAATTTGATATTAAGGTATTTATAGATACCCCTTTAGATATCTGCTTAATGCGTCGTATGCAACGTGATATGGAGCAGCGAGGCAGAACGTTACAATCTGTTGTTGAACAGTATCAAGCAACTGTAAGACCGATGTTTTATCAATTTATTGAGCCTTCTAAGCATAATGCAGATTTAGTAGTGACTCGAGGCGGCATGAACCGCGTTGCGATTGATATTATAAAAAGTAAAATTAAATATTTACTACAAGAATAACAACGGGAAACATTTGTATGACAACATTTATGAGCTTAGTAGGCATGTGTGTGCTGCTGGGTATTGCCTTTGCCGCGTCAACTAATCGCAAGGCAATTAATTTAAGAACCGTTGCTATAGCATTTGCAATGCAAGTTGTTATTGGTGGCTTTGTTCTGTTTTTTGACGCAGGAAAAAACGTATTAGCAAGTATGTCGGCCGCTGTTTCATCGGTTATTGGCTATGCCAACGATGGTATTGGCTTTTTGTTTGGCCCTCTGGCTTCACAAGACACACTCGGTTTTATTTTTGCAATTCAGGTTTTGCCCGTTATTGTGTTTTTCTCAGCGCTAGTTGCTGTTTTATATCACATTGGCATTATGGATTGGATTATTAAGATTTTAGGCGGTGGTTTACAAAAGCTTTTAAAAACCTCGCGCACAGAATCACTTTCAGCAACAGCAAACATTTTTGTTGGCCAAACTGAAGCACCGTTAATTGTTAAACCTTTTATATCAACAATGACCAAGTCTGAGTTATTTGCTGTAATGGTAGGTGGCTTAGCCACTGTAGCTGGGTCTGTAATGGCTGGTTACGTAATTATTGGTGTAGAGCTTAAGTACTTAATTGCAGCCAGCTTTATGGCGGCACCGGGTGGTTTTTTAATGGCAAAAATGATTGTGCCAGAAACAGAAACACCTAAAGATAACTTAGCTGATTTAGATTTAAACGATGACGATAAACCGGTAAACGTAATTGATGCTGCTGCATCAGGTGCGGCAAATGGTATGCATTTAGCACTTAATGTTGGTGCAATGCTACTGGCATTCGTAGCGTTAATTGCGCTTCTAAATGGTTTATTAGGTGGTGTAGGCGGATGGTTTGATCATCCAACATTAACGCTACAAGAAATTTTAGGTTATGTATTTGCTCCTGTTGCATGGTTACTAGGTGTACCGTGGGATGAAGCAATTATAGCCGGCAGTTTTATTGGTCAAAAGATAGTAGTAAACGAGTTTGTTGCTTACTTAGACTTTATAAATTATCGCGATACGTTAAGTGCGCACACACAAGCAATTGTTACGTTTGCTTTGTGTGGATTCGCTAACTTATCATCGATAGCCATTTTACTAGGTGGGTTAGGCGGTATGGCGCCTAGCAGGCGGAAGGATATCGCACGCTTAGGGCTCAGAGCAGTGTTAGCAGGATCTATGGCTAACCTTATGAGCGCAGCAATTGCTGGGTTTTTCCTCTCGCTAGCTTAGAAACTTAAGAGATGAACCGGTGTTGCAAAACAAGAAGTTAGTACTTTAAGGGGTTAAAGTGCTATCTGACTTGAACGATACTTCACCAAGGGCCGCAAGGCCCTTTTATCGTTTTAGCCGTAAATTACCTTATCCTTTACCTTATCCTAACTACCACTTAATCATTATAATGCTCTATTTTAATCACTTTTTTTTGTAATTATTCTATTTTGTTCCACACTTAAGTTAGTGTTTTTAATCCAATAATGACTCGCTGTTGTGAAATACATTCTGACCCTTTTTATACTTGTTTTATCGTTTTCTACTTTAGCTGAAAAACCGTTACTGGTAGTTACAGAATTAGCACCGCCTAATCAATTTTTAATAGACGGTGAAGTTCAAGGTAAAGGGACACAGTACATAAGGGACATATTTAAACAGGCCGGTTTAACACCAGACATACAAATGTACCCTTGGGCTCGCGCTTATAAAATGGCAAGCGAGGAGAAAAACACGTTTATATACAGTATTGCTCGTACAGCAGAACGAGAAAATCAATTTCAGTGGGTAGGCGAAATTGGTCGCTTTGAAATGGGGTTTGTTGGGCTATCAGACAGAACAGATATAGTAATCAATAATATTAACCAAGCAAAAAATTACAAAATTGCTATGCAACATAACGACTTTTCAACACAAACTCTCACAAAAATGGGGTTTGAGGGCGTTATAACTTCAGATATACAGCATTCTTATCAGTTACTACTAGCGAAAAAAGTAGATCTAATATTAGATGACCCGCATTACATGCTCCAATACAGTGATTACTTCAAACTTAAGCCTGGCCACTTAAAGTTTATTTTTAAAATAGATGCACTAACAACGGTTGCTTATTTAGCTGCAAATAAAGATACAGATACAGTTCTTATAGAAAAAATGCAAAAAGCACATAAAGAGATAAACAAAACTAAAAAAAGCCCTTACGGTAAATAAGCAAACTTTTAATTTGTATTGTTTACCTGTGCTGAAAACCAATAACAAGTGTTTGTTACCTCATCGTATTAATTAGTACTTTAATAAGCGCTGCAAGCACTTGTCAGCTTCTTCGCTTTTATACCAACCTGCAATGCAAAACGTATCGTTATCTGCGTAAAAAACTCATTTAGAGCAGCTTTCACGCGCTTTTTCATCCTCAAAAGATCTCTTAATTAAGGGAGTTGGTATTATTCATTAAAACTGGCTATTTCGACATTTTATTGCCACGTATTACTGCCAAAAAGTAGTGGTGTTTAGGGGGAAATAGAATCACTTAAATTGTGCTTGTGTGTAGTAGGTAGGGTTGTTACATAAGTTAGGTTTATTTTAGGCACAAAAAAAGCGCCCTAGGCGCTTTTTTTTCATTTTACTTAAAAAGTAAAATTATACAGCTGTGATGTTATCAGCTTGAGGACCTTTTTGACCTTGTGAAAGAGTAAACTCTACACGTTGGCCTTCAGCTAAAGTTTTGAAACCTTCGCTTTTGATTGCTGAGAAATGTGCGAAAACGTCTGGGCCATTTTCTTGCTCGATGAAACCAAAACCTTTAGACTCGTTAAACCACTTAACTGTACCTGATACGATGTTAGACATTGTAATATCCTGATATAAAAATAAAAAATATGCTCATATGAGCGGGTGTAGCAAAAAATGAGATGGTACTTTAAAAACTTCAGGACGGTACTACAAGTATTACTTATACAACAACGAAATGGAGATTTATAGCTTACATGCTTTCTTTCTAGCTGCGGCCCACTATATAGATAACCAAATATAAGTCAAGCACTTCCTTTAAATACTGAGCAACAAATAACCACATTGTGTTTGCTAGCTTAAAATTCAAATTCTAGGGCTAGTCTAAAACTGTGGTTTTTATCAGACTGGCTAATTTCACTTATAAAACCGGCTTCCCATTTTAGCTGTTTTTGACCTTCAAACCGGTATAACCCAATAAACCCGGGTCCAATTCCGATAAAATCCTCCCCTGCATACAACTCAATAGAGGGTTGAAACGCAGACAAGTATCGGTAGCGATATTGTGCCCTAAACTCTGTCTCCCACTCATTCTCTATGTCTTGCCCCCATTCGTATACCAAAAAAGCATTCATGGTGAGACTTGCACGACCGAACTCTTTTTCAACTACAAATCCCGTTGTGGCTTCAAAAACATCTTTGATATGTTGTTTTTCTAGTTCAAACAAAGCGCCCCAATCGGCCCATAACCGGCCTTGCTCTATTAGTTGCCATCTAAGCTCTAACTCATACGCTTGCAAGCCAAAGTCGCCGTTATCATCTCGCTCGCCCACTAAATAGCCTTCCAATGCCATGGTGTCGTTAATTGCGCCGCCTAAGCCAACGCGCTGCGCTAAAATATTACCACTGTCGGTTTGATGTGACACAAGCCGCCACTCTAGCTCGCGCTCAAACGGCAACACATACGGATGATAAACTTTATCAACCACTATGCTATCAGCATAAGCCAGCTTAGGTATTAATAAACAAAAACCAATTAATACAGTGGCTGCAAATAGGTTTATTGCTTTCATGATTGTTCCTTAGTTATTGATTTAGGAATAAAATAACAAACTGATAAAAATAACACGCTGCTCAGCACATAACTTAAAACACTGGTTAAATTAGGCGTAGCCTCATAACCGGTAAGAGCTCGCAATACTCGTCCAAACTCTGAGTTTTAGGTTAAAATGGCACGTAAATCCCATACGGTTACCGTTGTTGCTATCAAATCAATTTGGCTCGCCAAATCAAGCGCCACAACTATTTTTGCCGAACTATTTAATGCTAACAATACCAATAAAGGAGTAAGCCCAAAGCGCTGCTTGGTTGCACTCAATAAAAAATACAACAACACGCTAAAGCTGCTGCATATTCCCAACCCTAAAAAAGTGCCAATAAATAAACTTCGAGCCGCTTCGTTGTTTTGCCAATAGCCAATTAGGTAAATAATGTAGTGACTTAAATAAAGTGTCATTACGCTAATAATCGCAATCATAAAAGCAGCTGTTGCTTGTTTAATGGCGTAGTAAAGCGCACTAATAAAAATTAAAATACACAAACCAATTTGGGCATACTCTAAACCCTGATAATCAAACAAGGGGCTAATTAACGGCGCACTTTTTACAAATAAAAATGTTAGGCCTATGCCTAAAACAAGCATACCCAATAACCGTAATAAGCTTTGCTTGGCAATCACTTGCAGTAAAATAAGTAAAATGGCGACCGGCAGCAATTGATTGAGGCTCATCACTAGGCTAGTTATTAGCATTAGAGCGCTCCTTTTCAGTCACTACGACAGCACCACGCGCCGTATTTGGCGAAAACTCGCCAAAAAACTCATAGCGCCCAGGGATTAACGGCCCTATATAGATAACGCTTTTGCGCTTAGGGTAAAGTACTTTTTCCCGGTTGAGATCGAAACTATCGAATTCTTCAGGCGTACTATCTTGATTTTCGATTAACAAGCGTACCTTTTTATTAGCTGGCACGACGATTTCTGAGGGGTAAAACAAATGATCTTTTAGTACAATAAGGTAGTCTTTACTGGCGGCGTTAAATGACAAAAATACACAACAATATAAGTAAGGCCTAATAAGTCGTTTAATCACATTTAGCTCCTGCAAAAACTACTTGTACTTTTAAGCCACCCAAATCACTATCCGTTAGGTGAATTTCAGCGCGATATATAGCAATAATATGCTGCACAATTGCCATGCCCAAGCCTGTACCTTGTTCGCCCGAAGGGTGTTGGTCACCGCCAACACGATAAAAACGGTTAAATATTCGTTGTTTCTGATCGTCCGTCATACCAGGGCCACTGTCCTCTATTTGCCAAATACGTTGCTTGTGTATCTGCTTTAGGGTTATTTTTATTTGTCCATTGGCTGGTGCGTACTTTATAGCATTGCTAAGTAGGTTTGAAATCAGTGTCACTAAGGTAAATTCATCGCCGTTAATTATAAAGTCGTCTCCCTCAAGACTGATAGAGTGGTTTTTAGCCTCTATTTTTTCATACAAATGGCTAACACCTTCTTGCGTGATCGCTAATAATGACTGCTCCTTAAATTGCTTTTGCCACTGCTCTGGCTGAGTACGCCCTAGTATTAGCATTTGCTCTACTATATTGGATAGTCGATTAATACCTTGAGTCATGGCTTGTAATTCTTGGTTATCGCCTTGTTGAGCTGCCAAATTATGCACATTAATTTTTAAACTGCTCAGGGGAGTACGTAATTCATGTGCCGCATCAGAGGCAAAAAAACGCTCTCTTAAATAGGCGGTTTCTACGCGTTTAAATAAGTCGTTTAAGCGGCTGATCACCGGTTTTATCTCTTCATCAGTCACCTGCCAATTGATCGCTGTGAAATCATTTGCTTGGCGCAGAGCTAACTGTTTTGATAAACGGGTTAATGGTGCCAGTGCATATTTAACAAAAAAGCTAATAAATAGTGCAAGCAAAGGAACCGCCCATAACATGGGTAACATGGCTGATAAAATAACCGCCTCGGCAAGCTCAAACCGCTTAGCAATCGGCTCGGCAACAATAACGGTGCGTAAAGAAGTAGCAAAAACGAATACCCGCATTCGCTGCCCTGCAATGTTAAGCGTTTGAAAACCCGTTTGATACTGGCTCAAATCAAGATTTAATTCGTCAGAGCCACTAAGGAGCTCACCCCCTTGCCAAATTTGATACAGTAACTGGGCGCTTTCTTGCATTTTTGGCGCCACGGCGTTTATAGATAAAGGCTGTTGCATCAACACTCCAGCGACCACTTTTAGCTCACTATCAAGTAGCTGCTCACCATGGCTCATACTTTTTTGGTAGCCTTTGACTAAAGCTAAAAAGCAGGTTAACACCATCATTGATAGTAAAATAAGGGTTAAACGCTTACGAATTGACATGGAACATGATTACCTTTGTAAATCCAAGTTTGTGCAATCTAGCGGCGTTTTAATCACGTGAACTACCTCTTTCCCACGACATAGCCAATACCACGGAGAGTTTTAATAAAATCGCTGGGGAATTTTTTTCGTAGGTGATGAATATGCACTTCAATGGTGTTAGAGCCAATCTCTTCACCCCATTGATAGAGTTTATTTTCTAACTGCTGTTTAGATTGCACGCGACCTTGGTTTTCCAATAGCGCCTTTAGCAGCATGTACTCTTTTCGTGGTAGAGAAAGTAGCTCATGGTTGAGTGTGACAGTATGCGCTGACGTGTCCATAGTCACTTCACCACACTGTAATAAACTCGACTGAGCTTGATTTACTCGTCGGCTAGCTACGCGCAAACGAGCAAATAATTCGGCTGGTTCAAATGGCTTAGCTAAATAATCATCAGCGCCCATATCAAGCCCTTGCACTTTGTCATCTATGCTACTTCGTGCGGTTAGTATAACCACCGGAATCACTTTTTTTTGGGCTTTTATGTGCTTTAAAATTTGTGAACCATCACCATCGGGTAAACCTAGGTCAAGTATAACCAACTCTATTTCACCACTGCCTAAGCATTGCAACGCATGCTTAACCGTTGCGCTATGCTCTACACTGTAGCCTTCTTGGCGCAATGAGCGGCAAAGCCCTTGCGCCACAAGATGATCATCTTCAACTAATAATAAATGCATTGTTTATTTTGCTATCTCTTTAGTTTTTTATCTACTTTAGCTAATAAAGAGCTAATTGCTTGTTGACGATATTTATCAGCTTTAGCACGAGTATCACGAATACCTGCAGCTTGCGCAACTAACAAATGGGCTTTAGCTTGATCATATTCACGTTCGTCATATAAAAACTCACCATACAAGTAATTAGTATCAATGCCTTTTTTGTTAAAAGCGAGCGCTTGCTTAAAAAACTTATCGGCGGTGTCATCATCACCAAAACCAATTGGCCAACCCGGTACTTTACTGTATAAGGTTGCAAGGCTAGCATACGCTGAGCCACCTAAAGCACTGTCGTCTATTTTAAGGGCTTGCTCTAATGACGCTTTTGCATCTTTAGCATAGCCCAGGGCTCCTAATCCGCCCTTTGCGCCAGCAAAACTTGCCAGTACAATGCCGTTCCACGTATAGCTATTTGCTGAATCAGGATAGTTTTCAATAAATTGAGCACTTTGCTCACTCAGTTGAGTAAACGCTTTGATTTGTGCGTCATCTTTTAGCTCATAATTAGCGACCGCCCACTGCTGTTGAATAGCGAGTAAATCGCTTTGTTCGTCTGCAAATACCGGCGATGAAAACACACTAACAATGCTTAAATAAGCTACTAAAGTAAATTTTTTCATAATAAATCCTCTATTAACCTAAAAACTGTTTTATTTTAGGAAGTTGTTTAGCAATTGCGTTATCCACAATACGTGGAAAAACGCCATTGATACGTGCAAAAAGTTTCTCAGGAAAACCAATAAATCGTCTGGTTTTATTTGAGTTTAATAACGCAACTAACTCATCAGCCACCAACTGTGTGGAGTCCATTTGATTACCAAGCGCTTTGTTCATTGCCCGCGTTTGTGCATCATTAATATCTGTATCGGTTGCTCTGGGTGCTAAATAAGTAACTTTAACGCCAGTGTCTGAGAGCTCTCGTGATAGCGCTTCGCTAAAACCACGTAAACCGAACTTACTAGCACAGTAAAGTGTTTGATATGGGTAACCTATGCTGCCAAATGACGATCCAACATTAACTATGGTGCCTTTATTCGCGTGCAACTGCGCTAAAAACAGCTGACATAATTTCATAGGGACGGCTAAATTAGTGCTCAGTAGATTATCAATTTGTTCGCTACTACAGTTACTTAAGCTTTGCATCACATTAATGCCTGCATTATTTATTAGTAACTTAGCGCCACCTAATTTTTTAGCTTTAATGGCTAGTGCCAACATGTTTTCGGCAACCGTTAAATCCCCCACAAAAACCATACTACCTGGGCACTGGCTACTTAACGTATTTAAGGTTTCACTATTTCGCCCCACCAAGAGTAGTTGCCAACCTTGGCCGTGCAGTGTTTTGGCAATGGCTTGACCAATACCGCCTGTCGCACCAGTTAATACACATAAGCCGGTATTCATGCGTGTTGCTCTTGTGCTGATGCTTTAAAAAACGGCTCGTCGTCTAAAGCGCGAAATATATTCCCGTATAAACGGTAAAAACACTTTGCACCATGTAAAATAGCCTGCTGATCCGCCTCGTCAGTAATTTGGTTCATCAAGTTTTCAAAAAACTTTACGTGCTCTATATCAAGCGCACCATGAGAGGTTAAATAGCTAAATGCTTTTTTAGGTAAACCAACTGCATCAGCAATATTTGAAGCTGCGCCATCAGCCAGTGCAATTGAAGTCCCTTCGAGTACATGGACCATGCCAAAAAAGCCTAATGGGTTTTTACGAGCGATACTGTCATACGCATACGAGACCATCATTTCGGTAGCAAATTGTGGCTGACTATGGCGCACACTTTCTTTATCAAACCCACAGGCGGCAATATCGTTTAGCACCCACTCCTGATGACCAATTTCTTCTTCAATATATTCAGCTACCGCTTCACGTAACCATTCTTGCTCATCAGTTAAACGTGCGCCAAGTGACATCATTAAAGGAACGGTGTGTTTTACATGATGATAAGCCTGCGCTAAAAACGAGGCATACTCTTCAAGCGTTGCTTGTCCGTTAAATACACGCTGTATAATTGGCGCAGCTAATAAGTACTCACGCTCGTTTTGAGTTTGTGCTTTTAATGTATTAAAAAAATTACTCATGGATCACTGCTCCAAGTCGGTAAAATTGTTCAAAGATAGGGCTATAGTGCTGGCTAATTGCTGCTCGTTTAGGGCGATTATTAGCGGTTAATAATCCTTGCTGCTCGTTTAAAGGTTGGGCTAAACGGTGCCACTTTTTAATCTGTGCGTAGTCGGGAAGTTGCTGGTTTACTGTTTTTAAATGTGCTTTTAATTGCTCATCACTAAATCCGGGAGCCGCATAAATAAGCGCGCTTAAAAATTGCTGGCTTTCACCAAACACCACCGCCTGCTGTATCGCACTTTGGCTTAAAATTAATGATTCAGGCCATTCGGCGCTAACATTTCGCCCCATACTGGTGATGATCAGGTTTTTTACTCGCCCTTTTATGTAAAGCTTATTATTGTGCTTAGTTACTAAGTCGCCAGTGGCGTACCAGGTATTTGGGTTATGCGGCGTTTGATTTAAATACCCTAAAAATAACGATCCTTTAATAAATAACTCACCATTTTCAACTTTCGTTTCAACGTGCCCTAGCACTTCACCAGCACTATTTATATCGTCATCATTGGGGGTATTTAAACTCACCACTGAGGCTGCCTCAGACAAACCATAACCTTGATAAACCGGTAGGTTATATTCTCGTGCAGCTAAAATTAAAGACTCACTAACCCGTGCTCCGCCAACAGCAATAAACTTAAGTGACTTTGGTGGCTGCCAGCCTTGTTTTGCAAAGGCAACTAAACATGTTAATAACTCAGGCACTAAAATAAGGGTGTTAGGTTTTACACTATCGATTGCGCTAATGAGTTTGTTAGGGTTTTTTAACCCTGAGCCAACAAAACCTAATTCATTTAGCGGCATTAAATGTACACAACCACCACTTAACAGAGGCGCATACACACCCGCTATATTTTCTAATAGTACTGGCAGCGGAAGTAAACATAGATGCACAGGGTTACTAATGTTTATTCGCTCACATAATGACTTAGCGACCTGCAACTGGCTTTGTGTTGATAAGCACACCCCTTTTGGCTCGCCAGTAGAACCTGAAGTAAATGTAATTTTTTGCGTACCAGTAAAATAGTCCACGGGCTCAATCGCATCGAGCTGATAAATATAAAAGGTATAATGCTCAAATAATGTTACCGACAATAAATGCTTACCAAGTGAATCACGTGGCATATCACTAATAAAAAACTGCGCACCGCATTGAGCTAGCACATACTGTGTTTGCTGATGACTAAAAAAATGGGCGATAGGCACCGCAACCTTGTTTGCAGCGCTGGTTGCGGCATCAACAACCAGCCAAGCTGGAGTATTATCAAGCTGGAAGGCAATTGCGCCAGAGTCTAAAGCGTTAAAAATAGCTGTCAGCTTATTAGTTTCTTGTTGTAACTCCAAAGCACTAATAGGCACTACTTTATTGGCTAAGTAACTAACAACCACGGGCTCATTCGCGACCTTATTAATATTATTTAATAGGCTCATAAGCTCTCCAACGCGGTCATCAAGGCATTAATTTGTTGTGTGCTTTGCTGTTTAATATTTAGCAGCATGGGTGTGTTAAGTACTTGCTGATGTGCCTGCGCTAAATTAACAATGCACACCGTAGGTTGGTTTGCATAATAACTTCCCCAACTTAATGGGTTTTCAACTACAAAGCTGTTAGCAACAGCAACTTCAGTGCAGTTAACACCCAGCATTCGAACCATCGCCCGTACTTTTTTTGTAGCGCAAAATACTAAATATTTAGCTCCAGTATTGTAAAGCGCCTCGTTAACAACAATAAAATGACCAAGCGTTGCCCTACGATGTGTAGAGCATAAGTTACCTAACTCAAATATTTTGCTACGCGGAGTTTGTCCTAATATAAAGTGCTCAATGGGCTCTGCAGTGTACTGCTCAATAAATAAGGGAGAGGTAGCTTGCCTTAAACCTAACGTACATTGCCCCTCACTTGTTGTGTATTGGCAAAGTAGTGGCATAAATGATTTAAGCGTTGCATTGTAAGCCACTAAAAATCCATCTTTTACCGCAGATTCTAGTGCATTGCGATGCTCACCATTTTCTCGAGCAGTTATTAAATGTGCCGAATTTGATATGTTATCTAGTGATAAGTTTGACTGTGCTAATTGCATAAACATCGCCCGTTTAAGAAGTATGTTTATAAGTTAAAGAGCGAAACTTAAAAAAAACTTAAGAAACAAAAAAGCCCTTAAATAAATTTAAGGGCTTTTAAAGTAAAGTCTATTTTTAAACTAAAGATTAATTCAAATTAAACATGTCTATATTAACTAGGCTCTGCCACTACGCAGCGATTACGGCCATGCTCTTTAGCATGGTAAAGCGCTTTGTCTGCACATTTATATACTTGGTCTATGTCATTGCTGTGAATTGGCCAAGTTGCAATTCCAATTGAAACGGTAATAAAACCGATTGTTTCCATTTGCGTTGTTTCAACAGTGGTGCGTAATCGCTCTGCTATTTTTAGAGCGCTTTGACTGTCTTCATGAGGCAATACAAGTAAAAACTCTTCACCACCAATACGCGATACAATATCTCCTTTTCGAGAGATCTTTTTTATAATATCGGCTAATACTTTAAGTGCATCATCGCCTTTATCGTGCCCAAAGGTATCGTTCACACGTTTAAAAAAATCGATGTCTATTTCTAAAATAGCGAAAGGTGTTTGCTTTAACATTAGCTGACTGAGTAAACCATTTAAGCTTCTACGATTGTGGGTGTTTGTCAGCGGATCGGTTTGGGCATCGTGCTTAAGTTGCCCTATTTGTGTTTGTAAAATATTGACGCCATTAAGCATGGCCAGTTTCAATCTTTGGCTTTCAAAGTACCACGCTTTTATTTTTTTTAGCTTTTCTATACTGTTTACTTCGTCGAGTCTGTTTGCACTACTAGCGAGTTGCTTTAATGGGCGTGAAATGAAATACGAAAATACACCTATGAATATGAAGGTAACTAACGCCATAGGGAGCGTTCTTGAAAATACTTCCATAATTAATGTATCTAAAGACGTAAGTGTTGCTTTGATGGGCCGTTGGGCCACTACGCCCCAGTTTGAATTAATAACGGGTGAAAATCCTGCGAGCATTTTTACCCCTTTGCTGTTTACTACAACGGCTTGTCCCGCCTCTCCTGTAATAACCGCATTGATTACTTTATTATTGGCAACGCTTGTACCTACTCGCTTGCTATCTGGGTGATACAGGATTTGCTTATTAGCATCGACGACATAAAGGTGCGATCCCCCTTCGTAAAAGTGTTGCTCTAGAAGATCATTTAAAATATTTCTTTCTTTTAAATATAACGAGCCGCCCACATAGCCTAAATAATTTCCCTCTTTGTCAAATAAGGGGTGCGATATAAATATAATTAAATTATTGGCTGCTGACATGTACGGCATACTAATAAGTGGCTTTTTTTCTTTTAAAGCCTGTGTTGCGCCGGGAGAGGAAATTGATTTTCCTATGATCTCAGGTAAATAAGGGGATGTGGCATTTATAACCCCATTCTTACTGATAACAACTGAATTAAAGCTATTTGTTTGCAAATTTAAGCGCGTTACTTCTTCTTGCAGCAATGCTGCATTATTTATGTTTTGCTCAATTTTATTTGCTGAATATGCTAGTTGTTGTTTTGCAGACTCTAAAAAGTTGTCGGTTGCTGAAGCTAATTTATTAGCGTAAGCGAAGTTACTTTTTAATGTATGGCTTACTAACTGCTCTTTTTGTACTTGGTACGTTGAATGAAAACTACTAATGAGCGTGGCTAAAGCCGCAGAAAAAGCCAATAGCACAATAAGAAGACGCAGATTAAGCACAGGAAATAATTTATTCAGCAAAAGTAAATAGCCCACAGTACACTGCTATTAAAGCAAGTACTTTGTTAAAAAGTATTTACAATTATACCCCGCCATTTATTAATTATCTAATATTTGAGCACATAGTGTATTTTTAATAACCAGCCAAATAACTTTTTATTACATTGTGACGTTACATTCCCCCCTACTAACTAGGGTGCGCTTATTTTGCAGTTGTATAAAAAAATAGATAAGCTGCTTTTACTTGTTCATTTTATTTAGCTTTGGAGTGTATTTTGCTAAATAAGTATGTTTTATCGTCAATTATTTTTATATCTGGGTGCTTAATGCCATCAATTAAAGCGGTTGCAAAACCGGCTCTTTCTCTTGAGGAAAAACTAGGGCAAAAGTTAATGCTCGATTTTCGCTATTTCTGTGAACAAGGCACTGGTAAACATTGCAGAACACCAATGACAAAGCTACCAGAGTCATTGGCACGCGTAATCAGCGACTATAACATTGGTGGCGTCATATTATTTTCAGAAAACACACAGTCAATTGAACAAACCATTACGCTTAGCCATCAACTTCAAGTGGCTGCCCGTAAATCTTCAAGTAAACTGCCACTATTTATATCAATAGACCAAGAGGGCGGAAGAGTTGCGCGTTTGCCGCGTGATGTTGCAACGTCATTCACGGGTAATATGTCTATTGGTGCAACCTATAAACAGCACGGCGTTGACTTTGCTACTAAATCAGCAACGGTTATTGCCAATGAGCTAACAGCCCTGGGGATCAATGTAAATTATGCACCTACCATTGATGTGAATATGAACCCAGACAACCCCGTTATAAATGTACGCTCGTTTGGTGAGAACCCACAACGAGTGAGTGAACTTGGCGCAGCACAAGTGGCTGGGTTTGAGAGCAATGGCATAATTACATCGCTCAAACATTTTCCGGGACATGGCGATACTCACGTTGATAGCCACACAGGACTCCCTAATGTTGCTCACTCAAAAAATACCATTTACGAACAAGATTTAGCCCCTTTTAAACATATTATTGCTAAGCAAAATCCCGGTATGATCATGACAGCGCACATACAATACCCAGCGCTAGATAGCTCAACCTTTGTCTCTGTAGAAGGCAAAACAATGATTAAACCCGCCACTATGTCGCGCACTATTATTACCGACATTTTAAGAGGTGAGCTTAACTATAAAGGCGTAGTGGTTACCGACGCACTTGATATGGCTGGTATTAGTCAGTTTTTTACACCCATTCAAGCTGTTATAAATACATTTTTAGCCGGCGTTGATATTGCGCTTATGCCAATAGAAATAAGAACGCCCGATGATATAAAAAAGCTTGATGAGCTTATTAAGTCGTTAGTTCATGCTGTCGAGTCAAATCAGTTAGATGAGCAAGAAATAACACTGTCGGCTGCGCGTATTATTTCGCTTAAAAATGCATTTGAGTTATCTACTGAGTTTGACCCTATTAATGCAGTAGTTAATGCAAAAAGTATATTAGGCAATAAACAACACAGAAAAATAGAGGCCGAGCTTGCTTTAGCAGCAATAACACAGGTAAAAAACACAGAAAACACATTGCCACTAAATTTAAATAATGGCCAACATATACATATTATTATGCCCGACACCCGTAAGTGTATGGCTATGCAGCAAGCAATTGAATCTGCAAGTTCATCATCTATTACGTTCAGCTGCAGCAGCTTACAAGGGTTTGACCCAGCACAAGCAACCCAGAGCATTAAAGCAGCTGATGTTGTCATTGCGGGTAATGCCACGCCTAATCAAAGCGCGGTTGAAATTGGTGGCATGGATGATTTAAAAGATGACCCTAATTTTGCGCTTAACACGCGCGAACAGCCACAAGCGCTTGAGTCACTGCTTGCCATGGCTAACAAATTTGATAAGCGTACTGTATTTATAAGTTTGAGGGCTCCTTACGACATCGCTAAATTTGGCGACTATGCCCACAGTGTACTGGCATCATATGCATACAATATTGATGTAGACACGCACGAACGTGTTTCAGGCCCAGCGTTTACCGCACTCGCTAAAGTAATAGTTGGGCAAGCCACTGCCAATGGCACCTTACCTGTTACAATTAAACCGCAAAAAGGCAATTAACATGAAACTAAATTGTGATTTGGGCGAAAGCTTTGGCTCATGGAAAATGGGGCTAGATGATCAAGTTATGCCACATATTGATATGGCGAACATTGCTTGTGGTTTTCATGGCGGTGACCCTGATGTAATAGCAACAACATTAACGTTAGCTAAAAAAAACAACGTAACAGTAGGAGCGCATCCCAGTTACCCTGATCTTCAAGGGTTTGGACGACGCTCTATGGCGTTAACAACAAGCGAACTAACAAATTGTATTCAGTATCAGATAGCAGCGCTTGAAGGCATGGCAAAAATACAGGGGCTTACGTTAAGCTATGTAAAACCACATGGTGCACTTTATAACGATATGATGGCTAACAACGACGTGTTAGCAACCATTTTATCTGCTGTCGCGAACTACCCTAGCAAACTAAAGCTGATGATTTTAGCGACTAATCAAGCAGATAAACACATCCAGTTAGCTAAACAGTTTAATGTAGAACTGTTACTCGAAGCATTTGCAGATAGGCAATACACTGATGAGGGCCATTTGGTCTCTCGCAAACTCGATGGCAGCGTGCATGATAAACCCGCCATACTTGCACAGGTAAAACAGCTTATACAAACAGGCAGTGTAACTACACGCTCAGGTAAGCAACTAATGCTTAATGCACATAGTTTATGTGTCCATGGAGACAATAACGATGCAATTGAACTCATTAAAGAAATAAAAGCACTGTGTGACTGACCTTTAGTAATATACGAAAGCTGTAAACCCCCTTTACAGCTTTTTACCCCAACTTGTTAAATACACCCATGGAGTTAAATATGAGCTTCATCGCATTGCACTGTTAATTTAATAATCCCTCACTTATAACTGTACATAAGTTAATAACAGGGATTAATAATGAAACAACTTTTAGCACTTAGTTTTATATTAAGCGCAAGCCATTTAGCCAGCGCAAACGAGAATACACACACACTGCAACTTCAAGATGTATTTGATTTAGAATATGCAAATCAAATAGATATTACTGACGACGGAAAAACCGTTTACTTTGTGCGAAACCGCATGGATATAAAAACAGACCGAAAAGTGGGAAACATTTGGTCTGTTAATTACAAAACCAAACAAATGCAGCCCCTCACTTCCGGCGTTCATATGGATTACTCGCCAGTACTTTCTCCAGATGGGCAACGCCTTGCCTTTATATCTACTCGTGATGGCAGCAGCCAAATTTATATGAAGTGGCTTAAAACCGGTGCCATTGCCAAAATAAGTAATTTAACCAGTAGCCCTCGCGCTATTAGTTGGAGCCCCGATTCAAGCCAGCTTGTATTCAGCATGTTTGTACCAAGTAAAAACACGCCACCGGTTAATTTGCCAGGAAAACCGAAAGGCGCAACGTGGGCAGAGCCGGCTAAATTTATTGATGACGTATACTATCGAGCCGACGGTGGTGGATACTCGCAAAAAGGCTTTAATCAATTATTTACACTTGATGCTAACGGCGGAAATGCTAAGCAACTTACCCGTGATGAATTTGATAACGCTGGCGATGTTAGCTTTAGTAAAGATGGCAGCTCACTTTATTATTCAGCTAATAGACATGAAAATAACCAGCTTAAACCCACAAATACTGAAGTATATAAGCTAAACCTTACCACCTTAGCCATTGAAGCAATCACTGATAGAAATGGTCCAGATCAACAGCCTAAAGTCTCGCCTGATGGTCGCTACCTTGCTTATACAGGATACGATGATAAACGTACTAATTACGAGAACACTCAACTTTATATTCGTGATTTAAAAACCGGTGATACTCAAAGTCTGACTAGCGATTTCGATCGCAGCGTTGGCCAAATAAAATGGAGCGCAAATTCAAAAGGCCTCTATTTTAGCTATGCCGATGAAGGCAAAACCGCACTCGCCTACCAACCTCGTAGTGGTAAACGTAAGGTGATCACCGAAAAAATTGGCAGTGTGGCATTCGGCCGACCATACTCAGGCGGGGATTTTGATGTAAGCAATAACGGCGATATCGCGTTTACACTTGCCGACACTCAACGCCCTGCAGATATAGCCACCATTAAACGCGGTAAGGCAGAGCGCTTAACTTCACTTAATAGCGATGCGCTGGGTGATAAACAACTGGCTAAAGTAGAAGAAATTTGGCTTAAATCAAGCTACGACCAATTACCTATTCAAGGATGGATTGCTTACCCGCCAGGGTTTGATAAATCTAAAAAATATCCTTTAGTGTTAGAAATTCATGGCGGGCCGGTGGCTAATTATGGGCCTCACTTTAGTGCCGAAGTTCAGCTTTTTGCAGCAAAAGGTAATGTGGTGTTATACATGAACCCGCGCGGAAGTGACTCGTATGGAAAAGAGTTTGCACAAACCATTCATCATAATTACCCAAGTAATGACTTTGATGACTTAATGACTGGGGTTGATGCACTTATTGAAAAAGGGTTTATTGATGAATCAAAACTATTTGTTACAGGTGGCTCTGGCGGAGGTGTACTAACTGCTTGGATTGTAGGTCACACTGACCGATTTGCTGCTGCCGTTGTTGCAAAACCCGTTATAAATTGGATCAGCTTTGTACTAACTGCCGACTTTTATCCTTTTTTTGCTGATTACTGGTTTCCAGGCAAACCTTGGGACCACATAGCGCATTACATGAAACGCTCGCCAATTAGTTATGTAGGTAATGTGACTACCCCTACAATGCTACTAACAGGTGAAGCTGACTACCGAACACCCATTTCTGAAACAGAGCAATACTACCAAGCGCTTAAGCTACAAGGTGTAGACACCGCTATGGTTCGTATACCCGCTGCATCACATGGTATTACAGCGCGTCCGTCTAACTTAATGACTAAAGTGGCTTATATTCAATGGTGGTTTGATAAGCACAGTAAATAACTTTTCATTTGAGTTAATTATTAAAAGCCACTTTTTTAAAGTGGCTTTTGTATATTTGCAAAGTGTAAACCCCCTTTACATTTTAATGACACATTACATATCGGACTTAACCGATTTCTCAGTTAGTAAAATTTCGGTTTATAGCTCTTTTGATAGTTTGAGTTAGTAAAAAACCGGTTTGAGTCACTGTTTATAGCCTTTCAGTTAGTAAAAATTTGTTTTGTGAAAGGTAAGCGTTGGTAAAAAATCGGTTTATAAATTGAGTTTAAGCACTAAAAACATCAAAAATTAACGCATTTCCAACCTTTCATTGCTCTTTTAAGCCCCTTTACAACAAAAAAATACTTATAAAACGCTTTAATTAAGCGGTTAGTTAAACTCTGATCTACAAATGTGGTTAGCTAGTTAAATCGTGATCTGTATATCCATTGTTAGTCAAACTATGATCTGCAATACCCAAGAGACCTGATGTAAGTTTTATTCCTCATAAAAAATTCGCTTTAAATACGGCTAAGGGCTTTGTTATTAAGTAAGATTTTGTTGCACATAAAAAAGGCCTTGCGGCCCTTGAGTAACACTATCTAGAAATTTTAGAACTGGTTCATGGTGTTATCTTCACCACCGGCTTTTAATGCGTTATCACCAGAGAAGTACTCTTTGTGTGTATCACCAATGTTAGAACCCGCTAGGTCTTGGTGCTTAACAGATGCTTGTTCACGGCGAATTTCTTGGCGTTGTACATCACGTACATAAGCAAGCATACCTAGGTCACCAAAGTAGCCCTCTGACAAAATATCTGTGCTAAGTGCTGCTGTGTGGTAAGTAGGCAGCGTAATTAAGTGGTGGAAAATACCCGCTTCACGTGCACCATCACGTTGGAAGTTCTGTACAAGTACGTCAGCAGCGGCGGCAAGCTCTGTTGCATCCATTTCTGGCGCCATAAGTGCTTTGTTGTCACCTAAGCTTGGGTATGCACTAAGGTCACGGCCTTCTTCTGCCCACTCTTGATAAACTTGCTCACGGAACTTAAGTGTCCAGTTGAATGAAGGTGAGTTGTTGTAAACTAGTTTAGCATTTGGTACTTGCTCTTTAACGCGGTTTACAAGTTCAGCAATTTGTTTTACATGTGGCTTTTCTGTTTCAATCCACAATAAATCAGCGCCCGATTGAAGGCTAGTTACACAGTCAAGTACTACGCGGTCTTTCTCTGTTCCTTCACGGAACTGGTACAGGCCATTTTCAAGGCGAGTAGGTTTACACAGCTCACCGTTGATTTTCATTGCCGTATCACCTTCGTTTAAGTCCTCTACACCATTAATAGGCGTAGTCTCTAAGAAGGCATTATACTGGCTTGCTAAATCACCTGGAGTTTTTGATACCGGTACTTTTTGAGTCAAGCTAGCACCTAATGAATCAGTACGCGCAACAATAATACCGTTATCGATACCTAGCTCTAAAAATGCGTATCGAACCGCATTAATTTTTGCTAAAAAGTCTTCGTGAGGTACGGTTACTTTACCCGCCTGGTGACCACATTGTTTAGCATCAGATACTTGGTTTTCGATTTGAATAGCACATGCACCGGCTTCAATCATTTTTTTAGCAAGTAAGTAGGTCGCTTCTTCATTACCAAAACCGGCATCAATATCAGCAATAATTGGCACTACATGTGTTTCAAAATTGTCGATTTTATCAAGCACAGCTTGAACGTCGCCGCCATTCGCTTTTGCTTCATCTAGGTCATTAAATAAGTGATCAAGTTCACGGGCATCGGCTTGCTTTAGAAATGTGTAAATTTCTTCAATAAGCGCTGGAACAGATGTTTTTTCGTGCATGCTTTGGTCAGGTAACGGACCAAACGCAGAGCGAAGTGCAGCAACCATCCAACCACTTAAGTAAACATAACTACGTTTAGTTGTTTTTTGATGGCGTTTAATAGCCATCATCATTTGCTGGGCAGTAAATCCATGCCAACACCCTAAAGACTGTGTGTACTGGCTTGTGTCTTTATCGTAAGCGGCCATATCCTCACGCATTACGTCAGCTGTGTATTGCGCAATTTCTATCCCAGTACGAAAGCGATTTTGTAAACGCATGCGAGTTGCATACTCTGGGTTAATTGCCTGCCATGCATTTCCTTGAGATTGGCATAAAGTAGAAAGTGTATCGGTTTCACGTTGATATGTTGTCATAATAAAGTCCTTCGAACGGGTATATAAATAATTTATGTTGTGAGAGTGGCGACGTTGCTTGTGCTCCGTAGCGCTTAATTCAACATTAGGCTTATTTTTCAGATTTAGTAAATTTATAGTTTTTATTGCGACTATATTTTTTGTGAATATCAAAAACACACTCAACATGGCTTTTTTACGTTATTGTTGCTCAAACGCACAAATACTATGGCGACCGTTTAAGGAAGGCAATTATGACCCACACTCTCACACATTCAGGACTCAGCGTAGATTTAGAGCTCGCTGACTTTGTTAAAACTCAACTACTACCTGGTACACACTTATCAGAACACCAATTTTGGCAAAGTTTTGCAAAAATTGTTCAAACGTTAACGCCAATAAATAAAGCGTTGCTGGCCAAACGTGAACAACTACAGCAACAAATTGATCAATACCACATTGAAAATAAAACGTGGGATAGCGAGCAATACCGTCGCTTTTTAAGTGACATTGGCTACTTAGTACCAGAACCTGCTAATTTTAAAATTGAAACACAACAGGTTGAACCCGAAATAGCTGTTACAGCAGGCCCACAATTAGTTGTTCCAGTAAGTAACGCACGCTTTGCACTTAATGCGGCTAACGCGCGCTGGGGGTCGTTATACGACGCCTTATATGGCACAGACGTGCTAAGTGAAGATGACGGTGCCGAAAAAGGAACTACCTATAACCCTGTTCGTGGCTTTAAAGTAATGGCATACGCACGCCAGTTTTTAGACAAAGCACTCCCTCTTGAAAACGGCTCGCACATAGAAAGCACCAACTATTCTGTTGTAAATGGCGCACTGGTTATTACTCTGCGTGACAGCTCTCAAACCACGTTAGCTGACCCCTCTCAGTTAATTGGCTACCAGGGCGAAGCCCAAAACCCAAGCGTTGTATTGCTTAAAAACAATGGCTTACATATAGAATTACAGATAGATCACCACCATATTATTGGCCAAGCTGACAAAGCGGGTTTAAAAGATGTGGTACTTGAAGCAGCCCTAACTACTATTATGGATTGTGAAGACTCTGTAGCCGCTGTCGATGCACAAGATAAAGTGCAAGTTTACAAAAACTGGCTAGGTTTAATGCAAGGTAACCTAGTTGAATCGTTTAAAAAAGGCGATAAAGTCGTAGAGCGTACGCTGCAAAACGACAGAACATATACCTCTATTGATGGCGCTGCTATAACGCTTAAGGGCCGCAGTATGATGTTTGTCAGAAACGTTGGCCACTTAATGACAAACCCAGCTATTACTGACGTTTACGGCGAGCCGGTTTTTGAAGGCATTATGGATGCAATGTTTACTGCCACAGCCGCCCTGCACGACTTAAATAAAACGTCTGGCGTAAAAAATAGCAGTGCACAGAGCATTAATATTGTAAAACCTAAGATGCATGGCCCAGAAGAAGTTGCTTTTACAAGTACACTGTTTACCCATGTAGAAGAGGCGTTAAACTTACCAAAAAACACCATGAAAATGGGTATTATGGATGAAGAACGTCGTACATCTGTCAATTTAAAAGCATGTATAAATGAAGCAAAACAACGTGTTGTATTTATTAACACCGGCTTTTTAGACCGTACAGGCGATGAAATTCACACATCAATGCAAGCAGGTGTTGCGCTTCCTAAAGCCGAAATAAAACAACAGTCTTGGATCAGTGCTTACGAAGACCGCAATGTCGATATTGGCCTTGCATGTGGGTTAAGCCAAAAAGCTCAAATAGGCAAAGGCATGTGGCCGATGCCAGATAAAATGGCGCTGATGATGGAGCAAAAATTAGCACATCCTAAATCGGGTGCTAACACAGCATGGGTGCCCTCTCCTACTGCTGCAACGCTGCATGCTATGCATTACCATGATGTTAATGTTTTCAGCGAGCAAAACGCTATCGCTCAGCGTGCCATAGCGAGCCTTGACGACCTGCTTACTCCACCACTCATGCAAGACCCATCGTCACTTTCAAAAGAAGATATACAAAGTGAGCTAGAAAACAATGCGCAAGGTATTTTGGGTTACGTAGTGCGTTGGATAGACCAAGGTGTAGGCTGCTCTAAAGTACCCGATATTAACCATGTAGGGCTAATGGAAGACAGAGCAACACTTAGAATATCTAGTCAACATATGGCTAACTGGTTATTGCATGGCATATGTACACAGGAGCAAATTACATCCACAATGGCAAAAATGGCCAAGGTAGTAGACGGCCAAAACGAACACGATAAAGCCTATACCCCAATGGCAAGCAGCCCTGAAACACTAAAAAATAGTATTGCGTTTCAAGCAGCCCTCGCCTTAGTACTTGAAGGAACGACACAACCTAGTGGCTATACTGAACCGTTATTACATAGCTACCGTATACAGTATAAGTTACAGCAAAGTTAATACACTCCAAATGTTTAACGCTGTATCTTAATTGTTTATTTCGTGTCAAAACCAGCCTTAGGGCTGGTTTTTTATTGTCTAAATCAACAAACAAGCACACCAATTTTTATAAAGATGTGCTTAAACACAATTAAAACAACTCATTTTAAAATAGAAACACATAAATTAATAAACTCTATGAATACCTAACATTTCTTTAAATACAAAAAAGCGTGTTTTGTATACACAAAACACGCTTTTTAGTGTTTATTTGCTATAAAACACAACGTTAAGATTATTTTTTTATAATTGCATTGTGATAAACATTTTGTACGTCATCACAGTCTTCAAGCATATTTATAAATTTATCGAAGTTAGCTATAACCTCTTCGTCCTCAATATCAATATTAACTTGAGGAATAAAAGTAATTTCGTCCACCTCAAAGTTAATACCTTCAAATGCGTCTTCAAGAGCTGTTTTAGCCTTAAAGTATTCTGTAGGCGGTGCAAAAACCGAAATTTTACCGTCCTCAGCTTCTACATCAGCAACATCGACATCAGCCATCATTAGTGCTTCTAAAACAACTTCATCGTCATCGCCAGCAAAACCCAATACCGCGTAATGGTCAAACATGTGCGCTACACAACCAGGTGTACCTATTTTTGAATCAGTTTTAGTAAACGGTAAACGCACATCTTTAATTGTTCTATTTGGGTTATCGGTTAAGCAATCAACAATTACCATACAGTTGCCAGGCCCATAGCCTTCGTAGCGAGCAACCGAGTAATCCTCCCCTGCTCCACCGGCGGCTTTCTCTATTGCTTTTTCGATAACGTGCGCAGGAACTTGGTCTTTTTTAGCTTTTTCGATTAGACGACGCAAAGTTTGATTTACTTCAGGATCGGGTTCACCATTTTTAGCAGCAACGTAAATCTCTTTACCGTACTTTGAGTTTACTTTTGTTTTTGCATTAGCTGTTTTGATCATAGAACTTTGACGAACTACAAATGCTCTGCCCATTATGTGCCTCTAATAAATACATTAGTTTTTAATATTTTAACAATTCAAAGCGAGTTGGGCTAGTACGCCTTACGTGCATTTTATAAGGATAGTGTATACATGAAATCAACCAGCAGCCAATTTAACATAATTCTACTTTTTTAGCGTAGCTTTCAACTAAGGCAACTAAGTCGTAAAAATCATGTAATACGTAATCGGCTTGATCTGCGTATGGCGGAGTTTCTTCTGGAGCATATAAACATGCACGCATTTTGGCATTATGTGCAGCTTGAATATCGTACAAATAATCGCCCACATACAGTAAGTTATCAGCACTAATGTTCCAAAGTGTAGCAATGGCGTTTAAAGCACTCGGATCAGGCTTAGCAGGCGCATCACTTCGTGTAAGTACCGTACTGATTGGAAGGGGGTTATTTTTTAATTTAAGTGCAGCAGCTTTGTCAAAATTACGCGTCACTATTGCCATAGGAATATTTCGTTCATTTAACAGCGTAATAGCTTCACTTACGCCAGGTAATAACGTGGCATGTTGAGCATCTAATAATTCGTGCTGATGAACAATGTTCATTGCCTCTTCGCGCATATAAGGAGAAGGAAGTTGCGCGATAAAGTCGAGTAAATCTTCGCTATCGGGACAGCCAATTTGGGCTTTAATAAGTGAAAAGTCGAGTTCTGACGATACTAATGTACCATCAAGATCAAAAATAACACCATGGATAGCCTCTACCTGAGTCGTCATACCAATCCTTGTTTATGAAAATAATTAGTTAAGCTTTTTTCAAACATAAAATTCTCGGAGCTTACACCCTAAAATGGGAACAGTTAATACTAATTATATTTAAATTAATAGTGCGTGGTGTTCATTAACTTCAAAGCAACTAACAATGAAAAGAAGCTTAGCAGTTAGTTGTATATTGCGCAAAACAAGGTAAATATAAACAACTCAGACTTTTACGTATCTCTGTATTTTACCGATCAATTATGAACATAGCTTAAATAGCGCATTAAGATGCGCACTTGAACAAAGTGCGCATTGTGTATTAATGATGAGTTAGTTAGTCTCAAAGCGAGCCTCAAGCCAGGTATCGTCTTGAGCAAAGGTTAGGGTTTTAACCCTACCTTTGCCTTCAACATTGACCATATTTACTTGCGATGACCACAAATCGCGCAGCGCACCGTTACTCATTTTTATCCCTTCAATTCCCTCTGGGATAGGTGCCTCTTGGTAAACCCAAAAAAACTTACCGTCAACCTGCGCGCCAACAAAACTAAGCGGCACAGCGTCACCATTTAATGTTTGCAAAGCCACATGTGACTCAACATATTTAGCAAAACGTTGTTGATCGGTTTTATTGCTCATTATATCAATTTTACCTTCAAATAAGCTGCTAACAGCATGCTCAGTATCGTGTAAGTAAAACCGATGCATAAGCTCAACATTATGCGTTCTTTTGTTAAAAAGCACAGTAGTTACTGATGATTTTAATTGATGCGCCATACTTGGCGCAGCAATTAAAAAGCAAACAACAATAAGCAAAAAACGCATTATTGCTGTTCCTCTACTTCATCCTTTTCGTCTTTTTTTTCATCGCTTTTAAGCTCTGTTTTAATATCTTGCATGATATCGCGACTCACTTTAGCTTTGCTCTTACTCTTTTTAAACACTTCAATACGTGAAGGGATAATACGACGCGGGTAGTTATTATTTTCTATATCAACGTCTGCTGTTTCCCATCGTGGATCAACACTTACTGATACAAGCGGCTTATTTTTATCGGTAACTATAAGCTTTTGTACATTTTTATGATTACGACGCCAAATTTCAGCAGGAATGTAACGCTCTTCTTTAGTGCCATCTTCATACGTGAGCTCAAGTAAAATTGGCATCACCAAACCGCCTAAGTTTGAAAATTCCATCACGTAATAGTTTTGATCGTCACTTAATGCGCGGTCTAGCGTTTTACGCTCCCACGGCTCAAGCCCTTTTAAAAACTTGTTGTACGCGTTGCGCTCTTTATTCGTTACCGTGAATCGGTCATTTTCGTCATAAAAATCAGAAATATCAGGGTTTTTCTCAACCCATGTTTTTTTACCTTCTGCTCGGTTACGCTCAACAAATAACGATGTTGGTTTATCAGCTTCAATATCACGTAGGCGGCTGTAATCTATATCTGGATTCTTAGTATCTAAACGCAGTTGATACACTTTATCTAACGAGATATCTACGTGGTCTGTAGTGTAAAACCAGCCGCGCCAAAACCAATCTAAATCAACACCTGATGCCTCTTCCATAGTACGGAAAAAATCAGCAGGGGTAGGGCGCTTGTATTTCCAGCGCTGTGCGTACTCTTTAAATGCAAAGTCGAATAAATCGCGGCCTAAAATCACCTCACGTAAAATATTAAGCGCAGCAGCTGGTTTAGTGTAAGCATTAGGGCCTAAGCGAAGTACGCTATCTGATTGCGTCATAATAGGCACCTGAACTTCAGATTTCATATACGATACAATATCACGAGGCTCAACACCCCAAGGAATAGTAGGGTCCCATTCGCGTCCAGCAACACCATCTAAAAAGCTATTTAGACCTTCATCCATCCAGGTCCACTGACGTTCATCAGAGTTAACGATCATTGGGAAGTAAATATGACCAACTTCATGAATAACAACGCCAATTAAAAAACGTTTCTCTGATTGAGAATAAGTGCGTGTACCATCATCTTGTAACTTAGTACGTGGACCATTGAAAGTGATCATTGGGTATTCCATACCACCAACCGGACCATTTACCGATTGTGCAGTTGGGTAAGGATAATCAAACGAATACTTTGAATACACTTCCATTGTATGCACTACTGATTCTGTAGAGTATTTTTTCCATAAGTCGCCGCCCTCTTTAGGGAAAAACGACATTGCCATTACAAGTGGTTGAACATCACCGCCTTGCTGATAGCCTTTTGCATCCCACATAAATTTACGTGACGACGCCCACGCAAAATCGCGAACATTTTCGGCTTTGAAGCGCCACGTTTTCGTTTTGTCTGTGCCTTCTTTTTCGTTTTCGAGTGCTTCTTCTTCGGTCACAATAAACACAGGACGCTTAGCAGTTTCAGATTGCTTTAAACGTTTACGCTGCGTGCTTGTAAGTACCTTGCTTGGATTATCTAACTTACCCGTCGCCGATACAATGTGATCAGCTGGTACTGTAATTTCTACGTCGTAATCGCCAAATTCAAGCGTAAACTCACCCGACCCTAAAAAGGCTTTGTTTGTCCAAGCTTCGTAATCTGTGTACGCTGCTAAACGCGGAAACCACTGGGCAAGTAAAAATATATCGTTGCCATCTTTTTCAAAATGCTCATAACCTGAGCGTGCGCCAACAGCATCTTCTTCAACAATATTGAACGCAAAGTCCATGCTGAACTCAACTTCTTTACCTGGCTTTAACGGCTCATTCAAGTCAATACGCATTAATGTATCTACGATTGTTACACGTAGTGCTTTACCGTCTTCGTCTTTAACATTGCTTATTTCAAAGCCAAGTTCGTTGTCACTCATAAATTGCTGGCGACGTAACTGCCCTAGGCTCAGTTTTGCGGGCTTTTGCGCTGGTAAGCTTTCAAGTGTGCTCTTAAATGTTTTTGTAGTTTCAGCAATTGAATCGCTTTTAAAAATATTTTGGTCTAACTGTAACCATAAATATTTTAATGTATGCGGTGAGTTATTTTTATACTCAATGCTCTGGCTTGCACTAAGACGACGCTTTTTTTCATCTAACTTCACGTCAATATCGTAGTTTACTTGTTGTTGCCAATAATTTTCACCTGGTTCACCCGCAGCACTGCGGTAAACATTTGGTGTCGGCAATGCTTCATCTAACTGACGAAACTTATCAACAAACGACCCTTTGGTTTGTTCAACTGAAGACGCAAAAGCACCGCCCGACATTACCACTGGTAATAAAAGCGCACTTAGCGTAAGACTTATTTTTTTCATTGTTAGTCCTAAAATAATTTTGTGATCATACTGTGTCAAATGTAGCCGTTTTCTTCAATTAAATAGCGACCAAACACCCTATTTTTAGGGTGATATTCACTAAAGTTTTGTACGCACAAATAAGAATAATTTGTTAGCTATTTTAATTCATTTAAAAATGTAAAGGGGGTTTACAAATTTTAAACCGACTAGAGCATTAAAACACACTCGTATTAGCCAATTTCAGGTCAAGTTCATCAAATAAGATTACAGTAAAGTTAAGTGAGATTTTAAAGGTCCACGCTATGAAATTCTATATTGTAAAAAAGGCACACAAACTAGACGCTATTCCTGCTGAAAAAGAACTACTTGAGCGCTATAAAGCTGACCATTATTCTTATGTAGATATTGTGTCGGCCTGCAACAAAGAAGATGCCCTAAAGCGGCTAACCACTGAACAAAAACACAGTAAAAAACAGCTCATAATTGGCGTAAATATTGCGGTGTTTTCACTAATTTTAATTATTTGTACGATAAATTAAAATTACCGTAGTTTTTGGTTGATCTTTGTAGTCATTTGTATTTAAAATCGCCCACCTTTTTATTTGAGGCAAATAAATTACTAATATTTATCCTCAAATATTATCGATTACAAGTAAGAAATGCGGTGGGCTTATGGATTTTTATATCCTAAAAAAACAACAAGAACTAATTGCAATCCCAGCCAACGAAAATAGCTGTAAGCAGTACCTTGATTCAGGTTATTTTTACATTGATAAAGTAGCCGCTTGTAACGAAACGAACGCACTCAAAAAGCTGCAATCCAAAAAAACTAAAACGTTAAAAAAACCTCTACTCATCGCATTGATTGCTTTGCCAGTAATTTTTGGCATTTGGTACAGCTTAAGCTAACTGTTTAGTTATACGGGGGCTTGCATCTTTAACAGCCTTGGGTATATTGGCGCTCTTACTGGTTTTTAAGAGCGCGACATGAAAGTCCTTCACACCTCCGATTGGCACCTTGGCCAACAATTTTACGAACACGACCGCCGTGTTGAGCATCAAGCATTTTTTACCTGGTTACTTGCCACTCTTGTTGAGCAGCAAATAGATTTGTTATTAGTTGCAGGCGATATTTATCATACGGCAACACCCAGTGCCAGCGCCGAAAACCAACTTTACCAGTTTATAAAAGACGCTAAAAAACATTGCCCACACATGCACGTGGTAATTATTGCTGGCAATCATGACTCTGCAAATCGTATTTTAGCGGCTCAGCCTTTACTTGCTCAATTTGATACCCACGTAGTAGGGCGTTTTGATGTATCAGCGCCTGGCGATATTATTATAGAAATAAATACTAATAATAAACGCGCTGTAATTGCTGCTATGCCTTTTTTGCGCTCAAGCGATGTGAGCTCACTAAGCCAAACAAAAAACGGCCCTAGCTATGCACAGGGCGTTGCAAATGCATATGAGCTTGCTTTGGAGCATGCCTATAAAATTAATGAGCAAAAATCACCGTTAATTGTAATGGGGCACTTACACGCTAAAGGCGGCGACATATCAAGCGATTCAGAGCGCAACTTAGTGATAGGTGGTGAAGAGTCTATTTCAGCCAATGTGTTTGGCAATAAAGCCAACTATGTAGCTCTAGGCCATTTACACAAAGCGCAACAAGTTGCCAAAAACGAGGTTATTCGCTATAGCGGCACGCCTATTCCCATGTCGTTTTCAGAGCGTAACTATACTCACCAAGTTAATGTTATCGAATTTAAAAGCGATAAAAAACAGAGCATTAGTACAACTGTAACCCCCCTTTACATTCCGCGCTCAGCCGACGTTATTATTTTACCAAAAGGGGAGTGTGTGCCACTGAATGACTTATGTGAACAAATTAAAGCACTCGATACATCACAACATGCTATTGCCCCTTATTTACGCGTAAAACTTAAATCAAGTGATACCGACACCACCTTCAGAGAACAAATAGAACAAGCACTAGAAGGTAAGCACGTAAAATTTTGCGGTATCGAACGCGTTCGTGAACAAACAGCCCAAACCAACAACGACACAGTATTTGAAGATTTAAGTGAAGTTGAAATGCTCAATCCGCTCAATTTATTAGAACAAGCCTTTGCAAACGACAAAGACATGGCAGGGCAGAACGTACCCGATGAACTAAAAGTGCTTTTAAACGATGTAATCAGTGAGCTGGCGGAGCAAGAGCAACTATGAAAATAACCGCAGTACGCATTCATAACTTAGCGTCAATAGTAGACGCCGAAATCGACTTTACTCAAGCCCCACTGAAAGATGCGGGCTTATTTGCAATAACCGGCGACACCGGCGCGGGTAAAAGTACCTTTTTAGATGCTATTTGTTTGGCGCTTTACACAAAAACGGCACGCCTAAAAGGCGATAAAGGTAACCTGATTGATTTTAATGGCGACAGCATTAAATTAAACGATGCGCGTAACTTATTACGCCGTGGAAAGTGGGAAGGCTTTGCTGAGGTTGACTTTGTAGGGCAAGACAAACAACTTTACCGCGCCCGCTATTCTATACAGCGCACCCATAAAAAAGTAACCGGTAAATTAAAAGTCGCCGAGCACACGTTAGTTACCCTACCAGATGAAACATTAATAGCCGACAAAAGCCAAACCTTAAAACAAATAGAAAGTAAAATAGGTTTAAGCTTTGAGCAATTCTCGCGTGCGGTATTATTAGCGCAGCACGAGTTTGCTGCATTTTTAAAGGCCACTGGCGATGAACGCGCGCAATTATTGGAGTGCCTAACAGGTACCGATAAATTTAGCCTAATTGGTAAGCGTATTTTTGAACGTAACAAAGAGTTAAAAGATAAGTTTGATCTACTACAAGCAAGTCTCTCAAGTTATACCTTATTGAGAGAAGACGAATTAGCAATAAAACACACCACGCTTAATGAGCTAAAAAAGCAAATAGAACATACTAAAAAAACAATAATAAGCACAGAGCAAAACCTAAATTGGTACAAGCAAGCAAGTGCACTTGAGCTAGCACTTGAAGAGGCAACAAAAAGTCAGCAGCATGCTACCAACGAGCTTGCAAAAATTGCTCAACAGAGTGAACAAGCAAAACAAGCACAAAGCGCACTTGAGATAAAAGATAATCGAAAACGACATGAGTATTTAACAGCGCAAAATATCACCCTAAATAAACAAATAAGTGACTTAAAAACTATTGACCATGCAACGCTTATTGAAGAGCAAGCAAAGGCACTTAAAACAAAACAAAGCGAATTAAAAATAGCGCAAGAGCAAAAGCAATCTGCTGAGCCAATTATTGTAAAAGCCCGCGAGCTCGACAGCCAGCTTGCTATTCACACACAAAGCATTACTAGCCTTACTCAGCAAAGTGATAAAGAGCAGCAACAACTTAGCGAATTACAAATTCAGTTTAAACACAGCCAAACCGCGCTTGATGAAGCAACTAAGCTAAATACGCTGCATCAGCAATGGCTTACTGAACATACGCAGCTTAAACCGCTCGCGAATGATTGGAATTATTACCAACACAGCTTTAATGCGTATTTAGGTGCCAATGAGCAAATAAAGGCAACCGCTTCTCAAAGCAAACAGCTTCTAGAAGAGCAAACTAAACACGCGACACAGTTAGCAGATCAAACTAAAAAAGTAGAGCTACAAGAACAAAAACTTGCACATCAGCAGAAAGATCTCAACCAACTAAGTGAGCAACTACGTCAATTCAATATTGAGCAATGCGATAGCAAACTTAAAAATATTGAATATTTAAATGATCAGCGCTTGCGCTACCAACAGTTTAATCAAGAAATAAAACACAGCTCACAACAACAAGCCGCGGTTGCAGCCAAACTTGTAAACAGTGAGCAAACGCAAACAACATTGCAACAAAGCTTAGCTTCATGCGAACAAGCACTTAAACACAGCGAATACGCATTAAACCAAGCACGCCTGCGTGCCAGCGAAAACGTAGAGCATTTACGCACTCAGCTTATTCCAAACGAGCCATGTGTAGTGTGCGGGGCAAAAGAGCACCCGTATGCAAGCAGCCAAAGCCCGCAATTAAATAGCCTAATAGCCGATTTTGAAACAAGTTATAACCAAGCTAAGCAGCAACACGATAGCGCTCAAACTAAGCTGCATCAGCATCAAACACAGCATGCTGTACTTGTTACTGAGCACGCCCAACACAGTCAAGCCATACAAAGCGCACAGGCAAAGCAGCTAGAAATTAAAACAACAATGCAAGGAACGCGTACAGAGCTTAACGATTTAACAAAGCAGCAGCTTGATGAAACCCACGCCCAGCTCAGCAACCAAAAGTCTCACTATTTTGAATCGCAAAAACAGCAAACTACCCTACAAGCAAAAGTAAATCAGCAACAAAGCTCACTAAAAGCTGAGCAGCAAATACAGCAACAATTGCATAATTTAAATAGTGAATTAACCAATAAACTAAGCCAAGTAAATACAAAGCACGCTGAGCTAACGTTGCAAATTAATGAGCTCACTACAACGCTTAATGCACAATTTGAAAACAGTAACTTTTGGCAACAGCTTCAATCAGGCGCACTGAACCTAAATGATTTAAGCCAACAGGTTGAGCTGTATCAGCATACATATGCGCAACTTGAGCAAAGTCAAAAACAAATAGACACGACCAATCAGCAATTACAGCAGCTTAAGCCACTAATAACTAAAAGCGAAAGTGCACTTAAAACGCTAAAAGATGATTTAGACAATGCTCAACAGTTACAAAATACAACACAAAGTGAGCGTCTTGCGTTATTTAATAACGAGCAAATAAGCGTAAACGACTACCAAACAAAAATTAATGCCCAGCTTGAGCAATGCCAAACTCTGTTAACTAACAGCCAGCAAACTTACGATAACGCTGTAAAAAAACGAGACGAGCATGCAATTGAGCTTAGAAACGCAGAGCTACGTTTAGCCGAGCAAAGCACGGAGCTTAAAACACTTGAAGAGCGCTATAACGAATGGTTTAGCGACTTTAAAGCCCAGTATAGTGAGGCAACGCACGAGCAGATCACTATTTTACTAACGTTAAGCAGTGAACAAATTAAAGCCCATTTAACCCAGTTTGAGCAGCTTTCAGCTGCACTTACTGATGCAAATGCAGCGCTTAAACAGCAACAAAGTGCGCATACAGATCACCAAAATACTAACAAGCCAACAAAAAACCACACTGAACTCTCCGAGCAATTAGCAGCATTAAATGCAAAGCAAACTGAGCAGCAAAACAGTTTACTTACCACCAATACTGCTATAGAACAGCACAACCAAAATGCCAAAGCGCTTGAGGGTAAACAAGCTGAGCTAGCCACCCTTAAAAAGCGAGTGGAACAATGGCACTTACTTAATAAAGTACTAGGCGATGCAACCGGTAAAACCATGCGTAACTTAGCGCAAACACAAACGCTAAAAATATTACTGCATTACGCAAATAGCCACTTAAAAACCCTTAATAAACGCTACGAGCTTACAGCCATTGCGCAATCGCTCGATATTGCCATTATTGACCGCGACATGGCCGACGAACAACGCTCGGTTAATACGCTCTCTGGAGGTGAATCGTTTTTAGTATCACTGGCACTAGCATTAGGCCTTGCATCGCTTTCGTCAAACAAAGTACAAATCAACTCTTTGTTTATTGACGAAGGGTTTGGTACGTTAGATAGCGAAACACTCAGTGTTGCTATGGACGCGCTCGATTCTTTACAAGCACAGGGCCGCAAAGTAGGGGTTATATCGCACGTGAGCGAAATGAGCGAACGCGTAGCAACGCAAGTCCATGTTAGTAAGCAAAGTGGTGGATACTCCACCGTTGAAGTTTTATAAAGGAGTTAAAAATGCCCACATTTACAGGCGAAGAAGCAACGCATTACGATAGTCGCATTACCCGCTTAGTACCGGGATACGCACTTTTACACCAACTGACCAACGCACAACTACTTGCTACATTAGCAGACAATGCGCATATTTTAGTCGTAGGAGCCGGTACAGGTAAAGAAGTACTCGCCCTTGCCGCGCTTAACTCTACATGGCAATTTACAGCGCAAGATACCTCAAGTGATATGCTCGCCATTGCTAAACAAAAGTTTGAAGAGCACGGCATAGCAAAGCGCGTTAACGTTATTGAAGGCGAACTTGATAAACTCTCTACCAAGGCCGATACCGCACTATGCCTACTCGTAATGCACTTTTTAGAAGACGATGGCAGTAAAAAGCAGCTACTTAAAAACATTAAAGCTAATTTAAATAAAGGCGCACACTTATATATTAGCGATTTAATGAAACCCGAAACCGACTTTGAGCGCGAAGCACAAATTACTGTGTGTGCCGATTTAGGACTAAGTGATGCAGGGCAAGCCTACACAGCGCAAAACTTAGAAAGTGAATTTTACCCACTTGATAGAATGCGCTTAAGTGAGCTACTGAGCGAGTGTAAATTCGGCATTCCTAAGCTTTACTTTAAGGCGCTTGGTTTTAGTGGGTACGTTGTTTAATCGTCTTAATTTAAACATCGGCTTTTCCTGAGTCGATGTTTTCCTCTGAACACATTCTTACAACTTCTAACAGCTACAAACAAAGCTCTCACAGTTTTATTACGAATTAGCGATTATGATTGTACTCATTACCAACACAGAGAATAATCATGAAAAAAAGTTTAATTGCCCTTTTATTACTGTCTGGCTGTGCCTCTCAAGGCGTTGACCGTGACGACCAAGGTCATATCATTAAGCATTACTATGCAACAGTCGAATCAATTGAAAAGGTAAAGCTGTCATCAGAAATCGGAACCGGAATCATGGTTGGTGCAGGCATTGGTTTAGCCGAGGATTTAGATGGTAACACCGAAGACATGATCAGCGGTGCAATTGCCGGAGCATTGATTGGCGGACTTTTTACGGCATTATTTGAAGGCGGTAACACAGCATACCAATACACACTTAACGATGAAGATAACGGCGAATTTAATGTAATTCAAAAGACAAAATTGCCGAAAAGCACTCGCTGTGTAAGAGTTAAAACTGGAAATAAAGTACAGCTAGAAGCGGCTAATAACAGCTTTTGCATAAACAATAAAAGTACCGAAAGCTAAGCTAGCGACAAAAGTTGTATTATTTATCACTTACAAAATGTTGCAATTAAACCAACCCATTAAAATTACTTTTTGGTGTGCTTTGTTATAAGCTCTTTAGCAGTATATTTATCCATCAAGGAAGCACTATGAAGTTTGAACAGTTATTAAATAATTTTGATATGGGCGTGTGTGTTGAGCAACTTCAAAAAGAGTCGTTATTAGACCTGGCTTTACTTTTTGTCACTGTTGATGGCTCCATTGCTGACGAAGAGCTAAATGTAGTGAGTGCTTGGGCACAAAAAATTGAATGGAACTCAGCAATAGAAATAGACAATTACATAATAGAGATGACTAAAAAATGTGTTTCAGCGGTGCAAACAAACGAAATAGAGTCATTTATTCAACACCGTATGTCGCACATTATTGACCAACCAATGAGGGTGTTTGTTTTAGAGCTTCTTAAGCAAGTAATTGAAGCTGATGGCATAACCCATGAAAACGAACTTAAGGCATTGAAAATTGTTGAATCTATTGTGTAATTAAAAATATTAAAAGCTAGGTTACTGAACGTTAAACAACTCAGAACCAGAGACTTTTAATGAAATTAAGTTTAAGCAATCTCTTTAAGCGCACATAGCGCCGACTGTGCTTTATCTATTTGTACAAAAATATGGTCGTGATAAAACGCAGCCACTACATTGGCACTAATATTATGCTCGGTTAATTTGGCCGATACCGCAGCGGTTAAGCCAACAGCCTCAAGGCTTGAATGCACATTAAGGGTAATTAAATTATATTTAGCTTCATAAGTAATACCGGCTTTGTCAGCGGTATCTGCATTTAAAATAAGGGTTAGGCCTTCTTCTTCAACGTAGCTGGCAAGTGGGTTTAAATGAACGTAGTCGGCAAGGTCGCCTGCTAAACAGCAAAATATATATTCACCCTGTTTAAGCTCGGGGTTCATTGATTTTAATAACGTATTTAGCTCTAAAATTCCCACCATGTTGACTCCTTACATTTTTAATTAGCTGTTTTAAGCTTGGCAACTAGCTCGCTTAATCGGGCTATTTTAATATTACTTAACTGCCGGTAATCAAAGTACGGGCACACGATAATGTTATTCGTTGTATCAATTGCAAACTCATCGTCTAACCAATTAAATTGCGCATTAAGCTTACCTTGCTGTAATAAGTTTTTAGCATGGGTTCGCCCAGCAATAATATGCAGTTGATTTTTATTTGCGCCGTTAATAATGGGCGCACTAAATAACAGCGCTGTTTTACTGTTTTTTTGCAGTAAAAATGTATCGCGATACGCTTGCCAGCTAGCGGCTTGTTTAGCAAAGCTGTAATGCTCACTCGGTAGTGCAAACAACACTTTAGCGTATACGTTAAACACTTTACGCCAGCCATTACCGCAGTGCTGGTTTATGGTATTTATTTGCTCGTTTATTACAGGCTCAACACTGTGTAGGGTTTCAAAGTAGGGCATAGGCGGCGCTTTTGCCACATAAACGGCTACGCTAAAGGCTTGCTCACCTAAGCCAATTAGTTGCTCACTCACACTAGCTCGCCTTTTTTTGCGCTAAAATACGGTCGAGGTTATTGGCAAAGTTTTGGCGGTCGGTTTGGCTAAGCGGTGGTGGCCCGCCACTCATTTCTACGCCGCTTGAGCGCATGGTATCCATAAAGTCGCGCACGTTTAATAACGAGCGAATATTCTCTGGCGTGTAAAGCTCACCACGCGGGTTAAGTGCTTGGCCACCGTTATCTATAACTTCACTGGCTAGCGGTATGTCGCCAGTAATAACTAAATCGCCTTTTTCTACACGCTTTACTATTTCGTCATCGGCCACATCAAACCCGCTCGAAACCTGTACGCGGCTTATAAATTTTGAAGGCGGAATGCGCATTGCATGGTTTGCTACTAAAATGGTTGGTGTTTGCGTGCGCTCAGCGGCTCTAAAAAGTATTTCTTTTATTACCACAGGGCATGCGTCGGCATCTACCCATATTTTCATGCTTAAATCTTTTAATTGCTCTAGTATTTAGCTGATCCTATAGCAATTTATTTTAATCGGCTAGCAAACTTTATTTGGTTAAAGCCGTACAAACTGCATCACATTTAAAAAGGAGCTTTCATGAAGGCCATTACGACTATTTTACTTATTACAGGGTTATTTTTACTCACTGCCTGCACAAGTGCACCTGAAGGAATTACCCCGGTTAAAAACTTTGACTTAGAGCAGTACAAAGGTAAGTGGTACGAAATTGCCCGCCTTGATCACTCATTCGAAGAGGGCATGGAGCAAGTAACCGCGACTTACACAGTAAATGACGATGGCACAGTAAAAGTGCTCAACAAAGGTTTTATAACTAAAGAGCAAAAGTGGGATGAAGCACAGGGCTTAGCTAAATTTGTAGAAGGGACTGACACAGGCCATTTTAAAGTCTCGTTTTTTGGCCCATTTTATGGTGCTTACGTAATTTTTGAATTAGACCAAGACGACTACCAATATGCATTTATTACAAGTTATAACCGTGATTATTTATGGTTTTTATCACGTACACCTACCGTTAGTGACAAACTTAAACAACATTTTATAGCTAAAGCAAACAAACTAGGCTTTGCTACAGAGCAAATTATTTGGGTTAAACAGTAGTTATTTAGCGATGTAAAGGGGCTTTACAGTTGTAGTGCTAATGATTGTTACAGCTGTAATAAAACGATCATTTTACTGTAAGGTAAGTTAAATATGTTAGGGCTATATTAGCTGCACTTGCAACAAGACAAGCAAGTATTGGACATGCTGAATATCCCCCTATTGTTGGCAAGCTTTATAGCTTGCCATTTTTTTGCCTAAAATTAATGGCTTTCTTTGGATCAGGTTTTTACTAACTAAAGTGAATTTACTGCCAGTAATAGCACTGATAAGCCAATCAGTAACATATTTAAAAAGCTAAATGGCTTAATCAACTTTTCTATAAAATTATAAAAAATCGTTATAATTAATACACTTAGCCCCATAAAGCCACAAAACAGTAAAGCACCGTATCCCTGCTGCGTAACAACACAGAGCAATAAACTTAGTAAAATACTGATCCAGGCAACTATTAGCAGCAAATTACTTTGCAACTTAGAGGGACGCGTTGTAAACACCGTTTTAAAATGCGCTGGCTTTGCCAAAGCAAAACCATTAAAAGCAAACAAACAGAGGCTAAAGCTTAGTAAATCAATCATGCTTCTTGCCTCTTTTTATTATCGGCTAGCTTATTAGCTGTTTTTTTAGATGCGCTAGAAGCAGTACGTAATTTTTCGGTTTGTACTAAAAACAGTATGCTAAACAGTAAAAATACCGCATCGAAAATAAACAAGGCCCATTGTTTATTAAGTAAGTAGCTCACCATATTGCCCTGTGTGGTGAGCGCATTTATTGCCGGTACACTCAAACACGCGAGGGCATTTATGGCTGCCATTACACGCCATTGCAGCCTATCGCGCTTTAAAAGTGCCATAACGGCAACCACTAACCATGCTAAAAAGAACGCTGTAACTTCTTTTTCACCACGCCCTGCTAAGGTTGGACTAAGTAATCTATTGGCAATAAAAAAGGCGCAAGTAGCCAGTGGTAAACCCATAATAGTGGCAAGGTTTAAACCTTCGACTAATTGTAAGCCAAGTGAGTCTTTACCCTTATTACGCTCGCGTATGCGTTTAGCCCACATTATGCAGCCAGAGCCAATCATTACGCAGCCTGCAATACCGCCAAGTACGTATAACCAGCGCAGTAAAGGCGTAGCAAAGCGCCCTGTATGCATAGAGTTAAGTGACTCATAAAGTGCTTTACTACTGCTAAGTTCGTCATCAGTTTGTGCAACTAATTCGCCGGTAGCACCACTAAACAAAAGCCGCGGAGATTGATCGCGAAGCGCCTTTGCAGGGCTTACCAATACCGTTACTGTTGAGGCGGCCATATTCGGTTTACTAACCTGAACACGCGTAATATCTGCACTAGGCCACTTGGTATAAACTTGATCCAAAATAGTGTTTATAGAGAGCAAATCTGCACTGCCTTGGGCGTTATTAGTCACGTTATTGCTAGGTGTTACATCATTAAAAAAGCCACGCATACCCTTGTCGTAGGTCGTTAACGCAGGGTAGGGGAACAACATAAATATAAGCGTAATAATGCCTGTGTAAGTAATCATTAAATGAAACGGCAAGGCAAGTACCGAGCTTAAATTATGCGCATCTAACCAGCTACGAGTCCCTTTATTGCGCCTAAAAGTAAACATATCTTTAAACATGCGCTTATGAATAACCACGCCCGAAATTATTGCCAGCAGCATAAAAAAGCTGGCAAAACAAACCACCCAACGCCCTGTTATGGCATCTAAATAATAAAGCTGATAATGCAAGCGATAAAAAAAGTTACCGCCTTTGGTTTCAATAAAAGGGGGCAGCGCTTGCATGTTGTTTGGGTTTAATTGGGTATTTACAAACTGGCTGCGGCGCTGTCCTGGCTCTTTAGGTTTTGCATAGCCATATACTAAATACGGTATTCGCGCTTCGGGCAAGGTAATACGCCAACTAGGGGAGTTTGCAGCGCGCTGATTTAAGTAATCAAAGCCCTTTATAATTTGCTGCCTTTGCGCGGCCACTCTGTCGGTTTGGGCTTGCACATTGTGTATAGCAGGTTGATTCCACAAGTTTATTTCGTCTCTAAAAAAACTCGCTGTGCCTGCAAAAAATATTACGTAAATAATCCAACAGGTAAGTAAGCCCACCCAGGTATGCAGCCAGGTCATCGACCTAAAAAAGCTGTCTTTCATAGCCATCCCTTCAATAACGCCAATACAGCAACAAAAAAACCTGTACTTAGTAAAATACTGATCCATGTAGTTTTTAACGACTTAATCGAAAACGCATAAATAAACACGGCGGCGTAAATTAAAATACTGATAGACACACACAGTAATACGGCATCTTGCTTAGGAATGGGCAGTAGCACACTTAATAATGAAATACACGCTGAGGTAAACGCATAGCCACCTACTATGGCAATAATAAAACGCAAAAATACTAACACTCTATAGCTTTGGGCCACCTTTAAAAGCGCAGCTAGGTTAGTTTTTGTAAAAGATGCTATGTGCAGAGGTGCCTGCATAGTTAACAAATCCCTTATTCAAATACGAGGATAAAAATAAGGGGTCATTATAAAGCTTACAAATACAAAAGATAGTGATTCTCATTTGTATATTATAGATAATTCAACATTATTGTCTAGCATGTTAGTAAAATACTGATCTCTGCTCTTTTAGGGTTATTGCTTAGCTAATAACGAAGGTTTACAGTGGTCAATACTGGCAAGCCAAAGAGTAAATTTAAAATGAGCAACCACGAAAAACTAAATTATGTAGAGTTTCCCGCGTGCGATTTAACAGCCACAAAAAGCTTTTTTACTAACGTGTTTAACTGGCAATTTACCGACTACGGCCCAGAGTATACGGCGTTTAGCGGCCAAGGACTTGATGGTGGCTTTTTTAAAGCACCGCTTAAATCGCTTACTCAGCATGGGGCCGCACTGCTGGTGTTTTACAGTAACGACATTCACGCAACCTATAAAAAAATAGCGCAATATGGCGGCAAAATAGTAAAACCTATTTTTGAGTTCCCCGGTGGTTGCCGCTTTCATTTTACCGAGCCGAGTGGTAACGAATTTGCCGTATGGTCAGAAAAACAATAAATATATCAAATGATTACTTGTTATTTTAGATGAGATCACGATTTTACTAACTAATAACTAATTTGAGTAAAATAAACCGATTTTTTACCAACTCATTAGGTCTAAATGGCCATTTAGAACAAAATTTAAGCATTTAAGGCCAGATTTATATGGATCCCATCAATTTAATTGAGCAAGTTAGTAAATGCGTGATCTGTGAACCTCATTTACCGTTAGGTGCTCGCCCCGTTATACAATTTAATACCAATGCGCGTATTTTAATTGCCGGCCAAGCACCGGGCATAAAAGTACACGAAACTGGCAAGCCCTTTAACGATGCCAGCGGAAACCGCCTACGAGAGTGGCTTGGACTAAGTGTTGATGAGTTTTATGATCAGCAAAAAATAGCTATTTTACCTATGGGCTTTTGCTACCCTGGTAAAGGTAAGTCGGGCGACTTACCTCCGCGTAAAGAATGTGCACCTGCTTGGAGAGCGCAATTAATGGCCGCTCTGCCAAATTTAGAGCTAACAATAGTGCTTGGTAAATACGCGCAGGCTTATCATTTACCACATACTAAAAACAGGCCCTTAACCGAGTTAGTAAAATCGTGGCGTGAGTATTGGCCGGAGCATTTGGTGCTACCACACCCAAGCCCACGCAATAATATTTGGCTTAAAAAGAACCCATGGTTTGAGCAAACAGTACTACCAGAGCTTGGCGTTCGTGTGACTACAATATTAAATAAAGAGCCATAGTGAACATTTATAAATCAAACGGTTATATGCTTGTAAAGGGGCTTTACAGAATTGCTTTAAGTAAATAAAGAATCATTAGTGGTTTTAAACTCTATAAATTTTAATTTAATTACTTTTTTAATTACCTGCTAAACGAGAGCAACTATAAATATTACTAATAGTGTTTAATAAATAAACATCACTGTTATTTATTTTAAGACTCGTCAGTATGAAATAGACGCAAAATTATCCAATAACAATAACCTCTATAATGGAGTTGCAGCTATGACAACTGAACACACACAGTCACACACACGTTTAAAGCCTGCTTTTTTAAAACAAAAAGCACTAACTTTATTTACCCTAAGCGCATTAAGCGTGGGTATGGCACAAGCTGGCGAGCAAAAAGTAAATAACAGCGAGCTTGAAACCATTACCGTCACTTCGCAAAAGCGGGTGCAATCACTGCAAGATATTCCTACCTCTATTCAAGCGCTTTCGGGTGACTACCTCGAGCAAAACAGTGTTGACGATTTACTCGCCCTAAGCGAAAACCTACCTAACGTGCATATAACCGAAACCTCAAGCAGCAAACGTATTTTTGTACGCGGTATTGGCTCTGGTACTAACTCTGGCTTTGAGCAATCGGTTGCTATGTATAAAGATGGCGTGTATTTAGGGCGCGGGCATCAGGCTAAATTTCCATTTTTAGATATGCAGCGCCTTGAACTTATAAAAGGCCCGCAGTCGGTTATGTTTGGTAAAAACGCCACGGCAGGTGCCTTTAGTATGATCTCAAATTCGCCAACCGATGTGTTTGAGGGCAATGTATCGGCAGAGTTTGGATCAGACAACGAAAAGCGTTTTACCGGGGTTATAAATATTCCTATTAACGATGATTTAGCCATTCGTATTGCCGCATTTGACCACTCTGTTGATGGCTTTTTATATAACCAAGCGCGCCAAAGCGACGAGCAATCTAACGACTCATCAGGTGCGCGTTTATCAATAGATTGGCAAATAAACGATGATATAAATGCATTATTTAAATGGGAACACGGTGAGTTTGAGTCGCACGGTTCACGCTACCAATACATTATTGATACTCCCAACCGCGACTTACAAATAGCAAGCGATCCAACAAATCCGGGTAACGTGGGCTATCGCTCACTTTTACTAAGCGACAACTCGGGCCTTGATTACACAAGTTCGGTATCGGGCGATGGCCACCCAGGCGGGCTTAATGAGCAAAGTAAAACAACGCTTGATAACGCATCACTTAAATTAACCTATAACCATGGCGAATACGAATTTACCTCTGTAACCACGTATAGCGAGTACGATTGGGATTCAACCTTTGACGCCGACTTTTCAGAAATCCCGCTTATAAAACAAGACTACTTAGAAAACTATAACCAGTTTACGCAAGAGTTTAGAGTAAGCTCGCCAACAGGGCGCACGCTTGAATACGTAGCGGGCATTTTTTACATGAGCAGCGAACTGGAACACCCAAACGATATTTTATTTGGCGCATCGTTACTTATTCCTGATTTAGTGGGTACATCATTGGGCGTAAATGCCCTGTTTGATCAAGACCAACAAAGCTACTCAGCATTTACCGCCCTTACGTGGAATGTAAACGAGCAATGGCGTGCTAATTTTGGCCTGCGTTATCAAAAAGAAGAAAAAGAAGTAAGCAGCGTACAAAATGTGTATAGCGTATTTGAGCCAAACACACCGCAAGCCGTACAACAATTTGCCAATGCCGCTGCGCCCATTATTGCAGGGCAGCTTTCGGGCGCGGGGGTACATAACCTTAACGCTAAGCGTGATGAATCACACTTATCACCCAATATTAGTGTGCAATATTTAGGGTTTAACAACACCATGTTATTTGCAAGCGCCGGCATAGGCTACAAAGCCGGTGGTTTTGATGGCTCTGGCTTAAATGGCTCGCAAGGTAATACGGTTGATGAAAACTCAGGCTTTGAGTTTGACGACGAAAAAGCCACAAATTTTGAATTTGGCATTAAAGCCGAGCCAATTAAAAATACTCTACAAGTAAACGCCACACTGTTTTACACTCTGTACGATGACCTACAAGTATCTGAATTTAATGGTAATGCATTTGTAGTTAAAAATGCTGCCGAAACCAAAGTAAAAGGGATTGAGCTCGATTCGCGCTGGGCAATAAATCAAAGTTGGCAGCTATCGGCAAACCTTGCTGTGCTTGATTTTGAATACGAGCAATACGCCAGTGCCTCGCCAACAGTTATGCAAAGCGAGCTACTTGGACAAGCGTTTCAAGATTTAACCGGGCAAACGGGCGCGTTTGCTCCCGATTATTCAGGCAATATAGCAATTGATTACAATACCGAGGTATTTTCAAATCTTACTTTAAGTAGCAATTTAGCACTTAACTTTAGTGACGATTACTTTCTAGAGCAAGATCTTGACCCAATAGCCAAGCAAAGTGCTTTTGAAAAGCTAAATTTACGCATAGAACTAGGCAGCAGTGAAGGAGATTGGTCGGTGTCGTTATTAGCTAAAAATCTAACCGATAAGCAAACTTTTTCGCAGGCCAATGATGTGCCAGTAATTAGCTACGCACACCGTTTTTTATCAGAGCGTGGGCGCAGTTATCACGCACAATTTAATTATCGCTTTTAAGTTTGTCAGCAGGGATAAGTTGCTGGGCTAAACCTAGCAGCTTTTCTCGCATCCAACTATTTACTAAATCGTCATCGGCTTGTTCGTGCCAATACATGTGCACGGGCATTAACGGCACATCAAACGGCAAGCTAGTTACATGCACAGGCATTTGCTCTTTTAATACCTGCGCGTACGCGTTTGGCATTGTCATTATCATGTCGCTTTGGCTAATCACTTTAGTCGCCGCAAAATAATGTTCACATTTAAGCACTACATTACGGGCAAGTGCATGCTTTGCCAGCGCCATATCAATAATATCTACCTGCGCACCTTTTAACGACACCAACGCGTGCGATGCCTTTGCGTAATTTTGTACGGTTAAGTCATTTAATATTGGGTGATCGTGCCTACAAATTAGCGAAAAATGCTCATTACAAATAAAGGTATTTTTTATATGGTTGCTCGTTGGGGTAAGCACATCAATGACTATATCTAGCTCTTGGTTTTCGAGTGATTTTTCCATATCAACATGCGAAACCTGTCGGCTGTTAATTGTAATATTAGGGGTGTTTGTAAGTAGGTCGCTCATTAGTGGCGGAAAAAATATCGATTCTAAAATATCTCTAAAGCCAAATTTAATTTCCCGCTTAAAGGCGGCTATATCAAAAAGCCGCTCGTTGTTCATGGTTGCCTCTAATGCCTGCACCGACTCAATCACTTGGGCTATTATTTTTTGGCAAAAAGGCGAGGGCACCATACGCCGACCATGGCGAATAAATAAGGGGTCGTCAAACTTATCTCTTAGGCGCGAAAGCGCATGGCTAACTGCTGGTTGCGTTAAATGCAGCTTATCTGCAGCACTGGTAATGCTCCCCTCTTGGTAGACCGTTTTGAGTATTACAAACAGGTTTAAATCTATCTTTCCATGCATAGCATTTATGTTTAACCATTAATTAACATCACTTCTATTTATCTTAAGCGAGACTAAACTAAAGTCAATAAACTTTAATTTAGGATTATTATGAGCAATACACTAGAGCAGCAAGCCGCAAAAATGACCATAGGCAGCGATAAATTTAAACTTATTATGCCGCCTAAATTTAACACCCTAAACGAGCAACGCACCTACGAAAAACAGCGCCTAGCCGCGGGCTTTAGAGTATTTGCTATGTACGGTTTTGATGAAGGGCTTGCGGGACACATAACACTTCGCGACTGCATAGAGCTCGATACATTTTGGGTAAACCCCGTAGGTATGCACTTTGCGCATATTAAAGCGTCAGATCTTATTCGGGTTGATCATAAAGGTAATATTATTGAAGGCAGCACACCGATTAATAATGCGGCGTTTGCTATACATTCACGTATACATATGGCGCGCCCCGACGTAAACGCAGTAGCCCATGCGCATACACGTTATGGCCGTGCGTTTTCAGCACTAGGTGAGTTACTTAAACCAATTTCGCAAGATGCCTGCGTATTTTACGAAAACCACAGTGTATTTGATGTATTTAGCGGCGTAGTAGCCGACAGCGAAGAGGGCGACATGATAGCTAAATCGCTGGCTGATCACTGCGCTGTTATTTTGCAAAACCATGGTTTACTTACCGCTGGTTCGTCGGTTGATGCCGCAGTTGCCAACTTTGTATTGCTAGATAGCTGCTGCCAAAGCCAGTTATTAGCACAAGCCGCAGGCGAGCCTAAGCTTATCTCGCACGAGGTAGCACTACATACAAAACAAGCCAATGGCTCAGAGCTGGTTACATGGGGGAACTTTCAGCCCATGTATCAGGTCGTTGCTGCACAAGATAACAGTTTTTTAGATTAAAAAATGGCAATAACTTAGTTTTTGATGGACTAAATTTTACGCGGTAATGGCCCACACACCCAAAGCCGCGTTAAACACCATGCACTCACACGCAAACACACATTATAAAAATACGTTGAGAGTTTTATGACTATAACAACAATTAAAAACCACGCCGATATTGGCAATTTAAACCTTGCTGAAATATCACCAGCGCAACTTCCTCGCTCTACTTATCATGCCATTTTACAATCGGCCCAAAACTTTGGTGATGCAACCGCTATTGAATACATTTTAGATGGCGACTGTATTAGCGAAGCGCAAATTCCGTTTGCAAAAAAACTTATTCACCGCATTTTAATGACCTTTAAAGGCAAAAGCTTTGCTAATCCGCACCGTAAAATGAGTTACAAAGCGCTCGCAAAAAACGTAACAGGCCTTGGCAATGCATTGCACTCGTTGGGTATTACTAAAACCGAGGTAACCTCGCTGGTGTTACCTAACTTTCCAGAAACCTATGTCTCGCTTTGGGCAGCAGAGGCCGCAGGCATTGCAAACCCCATAAACCCCTTGCTTGATGAGTCCATAATGAAAGAAATTATGATCTCAGCCAATACCAAAGTAATTATTGCCCTAGGCCCAGTGCCTGGTAGCGATATTTGGCAAAAAGTAATGGCAATTAAAGAGCATATACCCGGCCTGAAAGCAGTTATTAGCTTATTTGGTGACGACATAGCGTGCTCGCAAAATAATAAAGTACCCGTGTATGGGTTTAAAAAGTTAGTGGCAGCGCAAAATACGCAAGCAGCTAATTTTACTTTGCCTGAGCAAAGCGATGTGTGCGCGTATTTTCATACGGGTGGTACCACCGGTCTACCAAAACTTGCAAAGCACTTGCACTTAAACCAGCTCACCAATGCAGGGCAGGTTAATTTACTTTCGCCAGTAAACGCAGGCGACACCATGTTAGTAGGCTTACCTATATTTCATGTAAATGCGGCGGTAGCCACGGGCATAGCCTCGGTTATGAAAGGCTGTAAAATTTTACTCGCAAGCCCATCTGGTTTTAGGGGTAAAAACATCATTCAAAACTTGCTCACCCTAATTAATAATTACGATGTAGCCGTTATGACCGCCGTACCTACGGTTTACGCTGCTATGGTTGAGCAAATTACTTCGCAAAAAATTACTGTACCACCGCTTAAAATGAAGTTTGCCATTTGTGGGGCCGCGCCGCTTTCATCAGATTTACAAGCCCTGTTTACTAAACTCACCAATACCCCACTGGTAGAGGGTTATGGCTCAACTGAGGGCAGCTCGGTAAGTACGTTAATGCCTGTAAATCCAATTAATAAAGAGGCTTCTGTAGGGCTACCAATACCGGGGATTACGCTTAAAATTGCCGATATAAACGAGCAAGGCACGCTTGTTAAAATGTGCGATACACTCGATGTTGGCGAAATAATAATAACCGGTAATAACGTATTCCCGGGGTATGTAGAAGATGCGCATAACCAAGGCGCATGGGTAGTTGATGAAAACGGCCAACAATATTTTAGAACCGGGGATTTAGGAAAAATAGATGAGAGCGGGTATGTATCGTTATGCGGTAGGCAAAAAGAGCTAATAATACGCGGCGGGCACAATATAGACCCCAAAATGATTGAAGATGCCGCAACCAGCCACCCCGATGTAACACTTGCTGCCGCCGTGCCACGCCCAGACAGCTACGCAGGCGAAGTGCCGGTACTTTACGCCATGCTAAGCCCACAGAGCACGCTTAAGCTTGATGATCTCACCACATATGTTAGCGCCAACATACCTGAGCGAGCAGCAATACCAAAAGCTATTTATATAGTTGACGAAATACCGCTTACTGCTGTAGGTAAAATTTATAAGCCCGAACTGGTTTGCCTAGAAATAAAACAAACCATTACAGAGGCAATTAACGCGCATTTAAAAAACAAAGCCGTGCAAATAAACGTATTTGCTGATAAAAAGTTAGGCATAAAAGCAAATATTTTTGTAAATGAAAACGAAATAAACGAGTTACAGCCTCAAATAAAGGCGCTGTTAACCCCGTTTTCATTTAACTATGAAGTACTCGCTATAAAAACAATAACTAACGAGGTCGCCTAATTTGAATGCATCTTTTTTAACAGAAATAATATTACCCCTAGCCTTAGCGCTCATTATGTTTGGTATGGGTTTAGGCCTTACAACTACTGACTTTACAAGACTTTTTAAAAAGCCCATAGCAATTGCTATGGGCTTGGTAGGCCAAATTATCGCCATGCCGCTATTGGCTTTAGGTTTATGCTATTTACTTAATTTACCCACACCAATTGCAATAGGGTTAATGATTTTAGCCGCGTGCCCTGGCGGTACTATGTCAAACGTAGTGAGCCAGCTAGCAAAAGCTAATTTAGCGCTTTCGGTAAGCTTAACCGCTGCCTCAACTGCTATTAGCATTATTACCACACCGTTTATTATTGGCTTTGCCATGCACCAATTTGCGCCGCAAGACGATGCCAGCTTTTCAATATTAACTACATCACTTGGGCTATTTGTAATCACCTTAGTGCCTGTAGCCATAGGCATAAGCCTGCGCCATTTTAAAAGCGAATTTGCGATTAAAAGCGAGCCGTTTTTTAGGCGCTTTTCGTTATTTTTTATGCTCGCCATGATAGCCGCGCTAGTAATAAAAGAACGCGCCTTACTGGCAAGCTCATTTAACGATGTATTTTGGGCGTGTATAGCACTTAATATTGGTTCAATGATCATTGGCTTGCTAATAGCAAAGCTTTCAAAACTATCTTTAACTGATTCGTTAACACTCGGCATTGAAGTAGGGATTCAAAACGCATCGCTGGCTATTTTAATTGCTATAAGCTTTTTAAATAAGCCTGAGTATGCGGTAACTGGTGGTGTATATGGCCTTGCCATGTTTATTGGGCCACTGTTATTAATTGCTGGGCTTAAATTTAAAAACAAACGCCTTGTAAACGCTTAAAAAACAACGCGAAGCGCCAAATTTAGTTCACTAAATTTGGCGCTTTTTTTTATAGCTATTAACGTTTAAAAATATGCTGCACTTGCCCGCGTAACCATACTAACGCGTCGTCTTTATCAGTACTTTGATGCCAATATAAATGCTGATAAATAGCAGGCATAGTGGTGGGCACAGGCCTTGTTATTAGTGTGTCGTCAAGCAATTGGCTTGCAACCATTGAAGGTAAAGTAAGTAAAAATGGCGCGTCTTTTATTACCTCTTTCGCGGCAAAATAATTTTGACAACGTATAGCCACCTGCCTATTAAAACTCAATTGCAATAACGCAATATCTTCAATAACAGTACCGGTTGCCCGGTTAGATACCGCCACATGCTTAGCCGCTAAATAATTGTCTATATTGAGTTGGTTTTTAAGCGGGTGGTTTTTTTTCATGAGTACACAAAAGTGATCGCTTGAGAGAACAGCGTGGCTAATGGGCGCTTTTATTGGCCGTGCTACATCAATTGCCATATCTATTTGATGATTAGCTAATTGCTTATGCATATCTTCACGGCTTAATTTTACGCTCGCTAAGCTTGCATTGGGAGCATGTTTTGCCAGTGCAAGTTGCAATTTAGGCAAAACAATAGGCTCTATTGCATCGTGCAGGGCTATTTTAAAGGTTTGCGCTGTGGTCACTAAATTAAAGTCACCGCAGGCTTGTAGCACTTGGCGTAATTTTTCGAGTAAATCTATTAGCTCGGGTGCCATACGTTGGCACGCAGGGGTGGGTAGCATTAATTGCCCTTGGCGCTCAAATAACGGATCGTTTAATACACTGCGCAAACGTTTTATAGCATGGCTAACTGCTGAGGGCGTTATGTACAGCACCTTTGCGGTTTCGCTCATGTTTTTTTCACGGTATAGGCATTCAAATATTTTAAGTAAATTTAAATCTAACTGTTGAATATTTTTAGCTTCTATCATTATTACCCGCTCATACTATGAATGTAATTCACACTTAACTGGTAATATATTTCATTTAATTCATTGGGGCGAATGTTTTATGCTGGGTTAACTAAAAAATAAACAGGCAACCCTAATGAACTTTGAGCCAAGCCAAAAAAGCCAAGACTACCTAAAGCGTGTAACTGCCTTTATGGATGAACACGTATTGCCTATTGAGCAAGCAGTAGTTGCGCATAACCATGCTAAAAATAATTCAAACGATTGGACCACTTGGCAACTAAGTGAGCACATTGAGCCATTAAAAGCGAAAGCAAAAGCCGCTGGCCTGTGGAACTTATTTTTACCCGATGCCAATTTAGCACAAGGTTTAACCTGCTTAGAATACGCCCCTATTGCAGAGCAAATGGGTAAATGCTTATTTGCCTCAGAAATATTTAATTGTAACGCCCCCGATACCGGCAATATGGAAGTGCTTTATCATTTTGCAAACGATGAGCAAAAACAGCAGTGGTTAACCCCATTATTAAATGGCGATATTCGCTCAGTATTTGCTATGACCGAGCCCGATGTCGCTTCATCAGATGCGACAAACATGCAAGCAACCATAGATGTTGATGGCGACGAGCTTATTTTAAATGGCAAAAAATGGTGGACCACCGGCCTTGGTCATCCTAATGCACAGGTGGCTATTTTTATGGGGCTTTCCAACCCCGAAAACGATAAACACAGCCAGCATTCAATGGTACTTGTGCCGCTAAACACACCCGGTGTAAACATTAAGCGTATGCTAAGTGCCTGTGGCGATTTTGATGCCCCCTACGGCCACGGTGAAATGAAATTTAATAACGTACGCGTACCAAAACAAAACCTTATTTTAGGGTTAGGCAAAGGCTTTGCCATTGCACAAGGGCGCTTAGGGCCTGGGCGAATTCATCATTGTATGCGCGCAATTGGCGCAGCAGAGCGCTGTTTAGAGCTCATGATTAAACGCGGGCTATCGCGCAGCGCTTTTGGTAAACCCTTACTTAAATTAGGCGGTAATTTAGAACGTGTAGCGCAAGCGCGTATGGCAATAGATCAAGCCCGTTTATTAACCCTACACGCGGCATGGAAAATAGACACTCAAGGCGTTAAACACGCCATGACCGAAATATCGAGCATAAAAGTAGTCGTGCCTAATATGCTGCAAATGGTCTCAGATATGGCAATACAAGTGTTTGGTGGCGCAGGGGTGTCGAGCGACTTTCCTATTGCCTCGTTTAATGCAATGGGCCGTATTTTACGCCTTGCAGATGGCCCAGACGAAGTACATATGGGCATGGTTTCGCGCCTCGAACTTAACAAATACCGCTAAGGCAACACCATGAAAACACGACTAATAATAACAGGTGGAGCCACAGGACTGGGTAAAGCTCTAGCCCTGAGTTACGCAAGTAATTTGGGCGCTAACTTACAAATTTGTATTGCCGATATAAACGCCGAGCGTGCAGCCATAACCATTAGTGAGCTGCAAGCACTAAAAGCTGATGCTTTTTTTTACGCCTGCGATGTAACCAAGCAAGCAGATGTAAAGGGGCTTTACGATATTATCCAAACTAAGTGGCAAGGCGTAGATATTGTTGTTAATAATGCAGGTGTAGCAACGGGCGGCTCGCTTGAGGGCGAATCGCTTGAGCAATGGCAGTGGATTATGGATATTAATTTGCTCTCTATGGTGCGGGTGTGCCAAACGTTTTATCCCGTATTTAAGCAACAAGGCAGTGGCTACTTTATTAATATAGCCTCACAAGCAGGGCTTACCCCTATTCCGTTTATGAGCAGTTATAACGCCGTAAAAGCGGCGGTTATTGGCTTTAGCGAAACCTTAAAACTTGAACTCGCCCACGATAATATAGATGTAAGCGTAGTGTGCCCAAGCTTTTTTAAAACCAATCTTGATGAATCAATGCGCACTAGCGAGCCGGCCATGAAAACCATGCTTAATCGTGCCTTTGAGCGCTCCCCCATAAACGCACAACAAGTTGCCGATATTATTTATACGCAGTCACTTAAACGCCCATTTTTAATTTTGACCCATAAATTAGGTAAACAGGCCTTTTTAATGAAAAAACTACTACCCGTTGAGTGGTACATTAAAAGCATGCTGAAAAAAACACGCTCTATGCAACGTTTAAAATCAAAATAATAAAGGCTAGCAATGAACACACAATTATTAGATCAAGCCAAAAACGTACGCCAAGGCGAAGAGCTCGACACACAAAAAGTAGATGCCTGGCTTAAGCAACACATTACACAATTAACTGGCGAGCCAAGTGTTACTCAATACGCAGGGGGGGCATCAAACTGGACCTACTGCCTAGAGTACCCAGAGCAATCGCTTATTTTACGCCGTGCGCCCAAAGGCACCAAAGCCAAAGGCGCACACGATATGGGCCGCGAGTTTAAACTTCAGCAGGCACTAAAACCAGTTTACGGCTATGTGCCAAATATGGAGGCGTTTTGCGACGATGAAAACATACTCGGCACCGACTTTTACGTTATGGAAAAGCTTACGGGGATAATTCCGCGTAAAAATTTACCACGCGGATTAACCCCCACGCCCGAGCGCACCAAAAAGCTGTGCGAAAACGTACTCGACTGCCTAGTAGAGTTACACAAAGTAGATTACAAACAGGCCAATTTAAGTCATTTAGGCAAAGGTGAAGGCTACACCCAGCGCCAAATTAGCGGCTGGAGCGAGCGCTTCACTAAAGCCAAAACGTGGAATGTACCCAGCGGCAAAAAAGTAATTAAATGGCTTGAAAACAACATGCCAAGTAACGAGCGCATTTGCATAACACATAACGACTTTAGGTTTGATAACGTTGTGCTTGATGCAAACGACTACACCAACGTACTGGGTATTTTAGATTGGGAACTTGCCACCCTTGGCGACCCACTTATGGATTTGGGTAATACACTGGCTTACTGGGTAGAGCCAGGAGATGACTTTTTAGCCCAAGCCACGCGCCGTCAACCCACTCACTTAGAGGGTATGCTAACGCGCAAAGAAGTGGTGGCCTACTACTGTAAAAAAATGAATATAACCGTAGATGACTTTACCTTTTACGAAGTGTACGGACTATTTAGACTTGCCGGCATTGTGCAGCAAATTTATTACCGCTATCACCATGGGCAAACTAAAAACCCCGCCTTTAAACACTTTTGGGTGTTTGTACATTACCTTTTATGGCGCTGTAAAAAAGCCATTAACACCCAAGGTAAAGTCTAATGTGTATTTTATATTTAGTACGCCACGGGCAGGCCAGTTTTTCGGCTGATAATTACGATACGCTCTCAACAAAAGGGCAACAACAAGCCACACTACTGGGTGAATATTTAGCACAAAAGCAGCTCACGCCCGATGCTGTATTTGCAGGCAGTATGCTGCGCCATAATCAAACCGCAGAGCTTAGTTTAGCAAGTGCTAATAATACGCCTGTGGTAATAAACGATGCGCGATTAAACGAGTACGATCACGAACATATTTTAGCCGTTTATAACCCACAGCTTGCCACCCCAAGCCAAGTTCGGGCGGTACTTAGCAAGCAAGCCGAGCCTATGGAATACTTTAAAACGGTATTTATTAGCGCCATACAGCAATGGGTACTCAATCCCGACAGCACTCAGTATAACGAAAGCTTTAATGCATTTACTGCGCGTGTACTGGGCGCACTTGAACAAATAGCCAATGAAAACCACGGTAAAAAAGTACTTATTTACACCTCTGGCGGGCCTATTAGCATTATAACCAGCCATTTAATGGGGCTAAAGCTCGAGCGCTTTATTGATATTAATTGGAGCTTAGTAAACGCAGGCGTAACCAAAGTAGTGGCGCGCGGCAAAGGGGCAAACCGTCAGTTAAGCATTAGTAGTTTAAACGAACATCACTTTTTAGAGTGCCACCCACAACAAAAATTAATTACATACACCTAAGGATCTAATTATGCGCAAAAACATACTAATAACAGGTGCAAGTTCAGGCTTAGGCAAAGGCATGGCAAAAGAGTTTGCAAAACAAGGTTGTAATCTAGCTTTATGTGCTCGGCGCTTTGAGCTGTTAGAGCAGCTAAAAAGTGAGCTTGAACAAATAAACCCAAATATAACCATTAGCATAAAAGTGCTTGATGTTAACGACCACGAACAAGTATTTAGCGTATTTAATGCCTTTAAAGAAGAACTTAACGGCCTTGATAGAGTGATCATAAATGCTGGTATGGGCAAAGGAGCCTCTATTGGTACGGGTTACTTTAATGCCAATAAACAAACCGCACAAACTAACTTTGTGGCCGCACTGGCGCAAGCTGAAGCCGCAATGGAAATTTTTAGAGCGCAAAACCATGGTCATTTAGTGACTATTTCATCTATTAGTGCTGTACGTGGTTTTAGGCGCGCCATGACCGTTTACGCCGCCACTAAAGCGGCTATTACCTCATTAAGTGAGGGCATACGCATAGATGTAATGCACACGCCTATAAAAGTAAGCTGTGTACATCCAGGTTTTATAAGAAGCGAAATAAACGAAAAAGTGAAAACAGTGCCGTTTATTGTTGATACCGAAACTGGCTGCAAAGCACTGGTAAAAGCAATAAATAAAGAAAAAGCCAACAGCTTTGTACCAAGCTGGCCGTGGGCATTCCTGCATTGGATTTTACGCATAGCACCGCTGAGTACAATTCGTAAAATGTCGTGAGTGTTATAAATTTTAGGTATTAAAAAAGGTGGCAAATGCCACCTTTTTTAATTGTTTAATACTTATAAAAGTGCAAACAACTTTTTAAGCTGTGGCATGTATTCACTTACTAATGCTAAATTACTTTCGCTAACAAGTGACTCGGTTGTATCAGCAGCGCTTGACGCATTACCTAACGAACCCATTAACGATGTAGCGCCTTTATCTTTAGCGCTTTTCATGCTTTGAAAACCACCCATTAATTTGTTTGCTGTTTCTTTATTTTCATCAGACAAACCCGATTTAAGGTTTTCTATGTATGCCATAGACACTTCAGAACCCACGGTAATTAACTGCTCAGGCGTAAAGCCATAGCGAGTTGTTACGCTCGCAAAGCTTTTATACAGTGATTGCTCTTTAATCATATTGAGGGCTGTATTTGCAAGCGCGCCTTGCTCTGCTGTAGTTTGATCTGCGGTTGCACCTAGCATGCTGCCTAAGTCTACGTTTTTTAACGCGTCTTGAGAGCTCGCCCAGCTTGTTACAGCAGGTAAGGCTTTCATGTAGCTTTGTAAATCACCTTCGGTGATATCTTTAGCAAAACCAGAAAAGCTCATTGCTAACAAGCTCAGTGATACAAGTAATTTTTTCATGCAGGTACTTCCTATTATCGAAAATCGATTATTATATTAGGCCCGTATAAGGGATGCGCAATTAAAAACTAAATAATTGCCTATGCCAATCTAAATTTATTTATTGGCGTAAATGTTTACTCAACTTTGCATTAACCGCCTATTTAGCTTATTCACCCTAAGTCAATGTACAAATGGTACAATGCATTTTTAGCAACGGAAACTGAACGCAATGTTAACAATTTCAAATACAGTCACTATTGATGAGTGGGAATTAGAGCTCACCGCTATTCGTTCTCAAGGTGCCGGTGGCCAAAACGTTAACAAAGTCGCCAGCGCCATTCATTTACGTTTTGATATTAATCGCTCTAAATTACCAGACTTTTATAAAGAACGTTTACTTGCTTTAAACGATTCGAGGATCACTAAAGAGGGCGTTCTCATCATTAAAGCACAAAGCCACCGTACCCAAGAGCTTAACCGCGAAGACGCGTTAAAACGCTTAAAAGATCTCATATTAAGCGCTACCAAGGTCAATAAAGCCCGCCGTGCAACTAAACCAAGCCGTAATTCGCAGCGTAAACGCATGGATAAAAAAACTAAACACGGCCAAACAAAAGCATTGCGCGGTAATATTAAGTTTTAGCAATAAACCTAAATGGATGCGCCTAACTATATTAGTGCAAGGCGCATTACATATTAAAAGTTAAGTAGGTTAGCAGGAGAGTATTGGTCGGTTAGAATTTTGGTGTTTTTAGGCCAATCTTGCTCATCTTTTGTGTACTGCATGTAATTGCTTATGGCGTTTATATCTACATCATATTTTTTAAGCTTGGGCCCAAGCGCTTTAACACGTTCGTTAAGTTGAGCCTTAGTTGGCATAGCTTTAAAACCCGCTAAAATAATACGGTTGCTTCGATTAGCGCGGCTTACGTTAATAAAATCGCCAAACACGCTATGGTAAGTTGCCGACTCGTGCTCGTATAGTTTACTACTCGAAAATGTATTCGCAGCAACTACGCCGCCATCAGCCAACACACCTTTAACCTCTTCAAAAAACTCTTTGGTTAACAGGTGCTCAGGAATGTAGTCACCGTTAAACGCATCAAGAATGATCCAATCGTACTTTTTCTTTTTAATAGCCGCGCGTTTAATAAAAATACGGCCATCTTGAACACTAGATGTCACTTTATCGTTTTCAATAAAGCTAAAGTAGTCGCGAGCCACACTCAATACAGCGGGGTCTATTTCTACATTGTGTATTTTAGCCGCAGGGTATAACTCATGAATAACATTCGACAATGTGCCTCCCCCAAGCCCAATAATTAATACATTTTTAGGGTTTTCGGTTACTAATAAACTCGCAAAAGTAAGCTTTGTGTAGTTGAAAACGAGCTTATCGGGGTCGTTTTTGTACATGCAACTTTGACTTGTTTGGCTACTTTTAGTGTTAAATTTTAAGCAGCGTAAATCGCGAGTTTCATCAACAATAATATTTCGGTATAAAGAGCGCTCTTCGTGAATAACATTAGCTAAAGCAGCGCCTGAAAACACACTAAGTGCTAAAAATACATATTTAAGCATGCGCAAGCTCCTTATTATTAGCAACACTGTTTACAGCAATTGCAACAACACCTAACACACCCAACGTAGTAGCAAAGGCACTAATAATGGTGTTTACATCAAACGCGAGTACAAAGTAAAAAGAGGTAATAATAGTGCCAAGGGCACTGCCAAGCGTGCTTACAAAATACAAAATACCTGCAACTTGGCCGCTTCTTTCGCTGTCGGTAACCAGCAACCTTACTGAGTACGGTGAAATCATGCCTAGTATAATGGTTGGAATAAAAAACAACGCAGTAGAAGCGAGTAACGAGCCATAACGGCTATCTTCAATATGGGTAAAAATAAATGCCATTATGGGCTCAGCAAACAACGTAATAGGCACAACCATAATGCTCGCAACTAAAAATATTAATCCGTATTTAGTCAACGACGCATTTTTTGTACTTAGCTTACCGCCAAGTAAGTAACCAAACGACAAGCTAAGCATAAACACAGTAATAATACTGCCCCAAATATGTACACTACTGCCAAAGTAAGGCGCTAAAATGCGCCCTCCTAAAAGCTCAATCCCCATAATGCAAAAGCCACTGCAAAAGGCTAAAAAGTAAATCAAAGCGTTTGTTTTTGAAGTCATGTTTTTATCGTTATGTAACTATAAGTAGAGCACCATACTAACGTGATGCCACCAGAGTCGCTAGTGTAATAATTAGCCGTTTGTAGGAATAAAAAAAGTATTGCTTATTAATTTATTGTGCTATTATTTTTGTTATAATATAACATAATTTGCTTTGTTGTATTGTCGGTTAATTGTACTTGTACCATTTCGCTTGATTAAGTGTGCTACTTGAGTGTGGAAAAACGCGTTGATAGCCAGCCAAAATATTTGTTATTTAGTTGCTCTCGGCAATTGCTCCTGCTTTGATCTACCTTCTGCATCTGTGCAGTCGTAAATGAGAGTTTTTTTACGCAGGTATTTCCACCTTTAGCCCCGCAAAGCGATTAAGTATTGTTGCGGATTAGTATTTTTAACCACCTTGCTATTTTGTAATGTAGTTTTCATCCTAAAGCGCTTTAGTGTAGTGGCTAAAGCGCTTTTTATAACGAATACATGAGTTTATTAAGCCACCCATCGGCCTTCGATGGTTTATAAATTAACACAATGTCTTCATTGTAATGACTGTTAACCCCCTTTACAGTTAATTTTGTAAACCCTAAATCATCAATCACAAAATTTGGTAAATACGCCAACGCCAAGCCATTTTGTACTACCTCTATCAATGCACTGTAATCGCTACATCTAAATACAATATTGCGCGGTGCAATATCGTCTTGCCAGCCGTCGGAGCCTATTCCTTGCTCAAGGCCGCACAATGGCGAAAACAGCGGGCATGCAAAAGCTGCGTGCAGTAATTGGTTTTTATTAAGCGTTAAAGAACCAGTTTGTACTAGCTGATGATCAGCGGCTCCAGCCAAACTAAACCCTGTATTAAATAAATCAACCGTAACTAAATTAGCGTGTGAGCTATTATTTAATGCCTCGCGAGTAACTAGCGCAATATGTGCAGCGCCTGATGCAACTTGGCTTATGGCTTCACCTTCAAACACATTATTAATACGTACCGAGCAAGCCTGGTTGCTAAGGGGAGTAAGTAACTTTTTTAAGCCACTTTTAAGTAAAATGGCAGGGCCAGCAATAACTGCATTAAATTTATGATTATTGCTTTTAAAACGGCTAATAAGCTGCTGGTAATTATGAACTAAATCACTACTGTGCTTAACAAACTCTTTGCCTTTATCATTAAGTACTAAGGTTTTGCCCACACGATTAAACAGCTCAGTGGCTAAGTTTGCCTCAACCTTTTTTAGCGTTTTAGACAGCGCCCCAGGAGTAATATTAAAATGCTTAGCGGTTGTGTGCAGGTTTTGCGAACTCGCCATATGAATTACTTTTTCAATGTCATCTAAATGCATAGCACCAAACCGTATTGATTAAAAGGAAACAACTAACAACTTATTATCGATTATTTATATATAAAAATCAGCTTATAGTGGCGCTATATTTATTTTTGAGCATTAACATGAAACACATACTGCTATTTTTTATTTTATTCTCGAGCGCAGCACTTGCGAGCGACCCTCAGCACAGTGCACACAACACACATAAAGCCCACAGCTATGTGGGGTTTCATGGCATGGTGCTTATATTAGCCGGCGATAAAATACTTGCCAGCCACATGCCTTTATACGCCCGCCCACACAACTACCAAATAGTGTACGAAGTAACTACAGATGACACCCACCTTAAAATAATTAAAAAGGCACTGAGCGAGTCACAAAAAAAGCAATCTCAGATCACCATTTTACCCACTAAATTTGATTTGAATTTATTAATAAATAAGATGACACCCACATTAAATACCACTGTGTTTAATGGCCATTTTGAGCGTGGAGGCACAGCTCTGTTTTCGACAAAGCTGACTTTTAAAAACCCGCTATACATTAAAAAACTCGCTGTAAAAAAAACCACAAAAGCAGAGTTTGATTTAATAAAGCTATCTGCAGAGCGAGGGGTGGTAATTCATAAAATACAAAGTAAACCAAGCTATGACTCGTTAAGCTTAGTGCCACTTACTAAAGGTGAATATAATGGGGAGTTAATGTGTGATGCAGCAGTAACCACAATGCTTGCAAGTAAGCTAAAGGCCTGTTTTAAAAGCGTACCAAGCTATTTAGAAACAAAAGATTTATCGGTTAATTAAAAATTCTAGCAGAGCTTTAGCTTAAAAAGCGCTGCTATATAAATTACTTCACGTTAAGAGCATATACATTTGCCAGAACGAATTCGCCGTTTAACAATTTTATTTGCGTTAAAATGCGTGAGTACGCATCGCCTTCAAATTCATCGAGCACATGCCAGTGATCTTTTAAATTAGTTGAGCTAAACACATAACCTTTTATCTCTTGACCTGTTTCGTCTAATACCAGTGCAGGAAAGCCCATTTTGGCGCCCCAGCCCTCGTTAATTAAGTTGCCAACCACACTGCATTGCTCAAACGTACCGCCAATATTGGCAAGAATATGCTCGTCGGATGCCCTGGGCATAAGGTGCCATATACAAATAACGCTTCTAACACGTAAACTCCTAAATTAAGGCTAATGATTATGTTTAACTAAGCTAAAGCTTAACTAAATATGAAAAAACTCACGAGTGAAATTTTACTCTTACAATGACACCCACCTTTAATATTGTTCTATTTAACTTTACCTAAAAACTTTAGAAAACTTAGTTATAGTAATACCTTAGGTAATTTGTTAAAAGTAGATAAATGAGCGTTAAGTCGGCAGAAATATGCGCGATGAGCACACTATTGAATTGTTATGCAGCTATGAGTAGCCTGTAAATATCGGAATATTAAAAGTGATAAAGTTAATTGGAATAGCGCTGCAAGCTTTTGGGATGCGAAGTGCTAAACAAAAAGAAAAAACTCAAAGAGTAATTGATTATATTGATACTTGCCTTGAGCACATGGAGAACATCATGGGCTACAAAAAGGACATAAATGAGGCAAGTGTAGAGCAGTCTAGAAAGTTTCTTCAGAGCGCATATCATGAAATGGCTTCTCAGTTAAACGGTGTAGCTACTCCTATTGAGTGTGACATAATTAAAAACTCGATTGCAAGTGCTCGAATTTACTTTCATGCAGTTAAAGAAGGTAAAGTGGTCAATAAAAGCCTTATAATAGATTATGAATCACGTTATCAACTTTATATTAATCATAATTATGATCAAAATAAATTCCGACAAAACTCATATGAAACGTTCCTTAGACAGCTTGTCAAAGACAAACGTGAAATTGATAAAAATTATGTCGAAATGGAGTTACAAAAAATAAAGGAGGTCTGCCAAGAAGATGTAGCAAGAATAATGTCTTTAAGAGAAATACTTAAAACTCGAAAAGCAGCTGCATAACAGGCCTTAAAGTCGGATTCGTAACAGTTTGCTCGATTCCACTTCGTTTCACATTTTAGCAAACTGTCGCTCACCACTTAAGGTGGCGTTATAACTCAAGGAGAGAGTATTTTGCTTTTCAAATACCTAGAGCCCGATAGAATTGATGTTTTAGCCTCTGGCCATATACGTTTTACTCAGCCAGCCGATTTTAATGATCCTTTTGAGTTTCGACCAGTAATTTCGTCAGTGGCTTCAAAGGAAGAATTCGATAAGGCTATGGATGAAGATCTTAAAACAATGGTTCAAGAAGAACTTCAAAAATTCCCTTCAGAAATACGCAAACAAATTTCACCTGCACAGCTAGAAGCAGTTACACGTAAATTATATGAACAGCATTGGCCTTCTTTGGAAACCAAATTTAAAGAAATGGGCATTGAAACAACTAGAGTTTTTATTGATAAAGCAAACACATTAATTGGTGTTCTTTCTCTAACGGAAAAAAACGACAATCTTCTGATGTGGTCGCATTACGCGTATTCTCATAAAGGGTTCTGTATCGGGTTTGATAATACTTCACCCTTCTTCAACAGAAAGAGAAGCGAGGTCGATGAGTTTTATCATTTGCGTAAAGTCACATACAGTAAAATTAGACCCTCCAAACTTTTAAATCAATTGAATGGTGTCGAGCTATTTTTAATTAAGTCACAGGCTTGGGAATATGAGCAAGAATGGAGAATGTGTGCTGCATTGGAGGATAGCGAAAAGACTATCAGCACAACAACCTCCTTACCGATACACCTATTTCAATTTCCTAACTCAGCGGTTAAAGAGATAATTCTAGGTGCATGTATAGAAAACAATGTAAAAGAAAACATTTTAACGGTGGTAAGAAAAAATTATCCTCACGTAGCGATTAAACAAGCAAAAATATCAAATGAAGAGTTTTGTCTTGAGTTCATAGAGTTATAACAAGTGAATAAGGTTACAACCGTCCGCTCATGGCACTATTTAGACACTCGACAACTTAAAATATTGATAATAATTGGCAAGATATTTTGCTTTAATGATTAGTTTTTTCGGCGGCCACAATGGCCGCTAATATGGTTTAATACTAATCAAAGGCACATACGTACTTATTGCGCTGTTTGTGTGATTATAAACCCACTATGGCGCTGCGCCTTTCCATTAAAACTACATTGCGCCACACACCATTTAATTTACCTAGTTTCTCTCGGTTTCCAACCTGCCTAAAACCATTGCGAGCATGTAAAGCAATACTATTAGTATTTTCAGGGAAGATACTGGCTTGTAGCATCCATATACCGTTGCTTTCTGATTCATTAATGAGTGCACAAAGTAATGCGTGCCCTAAACCTTTACCTTGGGCTTGGTTTGCAACATATACACTTACCTCGGCAACGCCCGAGTATACCTCACGGCTAGAAACGGCAGATAACCCGGCCCAGCCAAGCACCTTTTCATCCTCAACAGCTACAAGACGACAATAGTTGAGCATAGAACTATTCCACTGTTGCCAACTTTTCGCTTCAGTTTGAAAGGTCGCGTTGCCGGTATCAATACCTTGCTGATAAATATTTTGAACGGCTAAAAAATCGTTCTCTGAAAATGATCTTATGATCACAGTATTTCCTTTCAACTATTATTATTCCTTAAAATTAGCGGTCTACTTATCAATGAGTTAACGGCTAATTTTAATAACCGCTAACATATCGTCGTCATCCTCATCGAGGCCAACTTCTTCGAAGCCAAAACTTGTATAAAAGTTTTTAGCAACAGGATTTTGCGGGTTATAACAAATCTCGATTTGTTTAAGCTTAGGAGTTGCTTTAATCTCTTCAATTGCCATAGCCAGTGCTTTGCGCCCAATGCCTTTATTTTGATGAGTTTGATCTACCATAAAGCGCCAAATAGAAACCTTTGTAGGGGTTTCTTGTACCCACATAAAAAAGCCTACTGGTACACCATTTAAGTAAATAGCTTTACAGGTATACCCGCTATTGTAGTGCGCCTCTATTAATGACCACATATTGCATGCCACGTATTCTTCTTGTGTTTTAGCAACCTCTAAATCGCATATGGCTTCGTAGTTATCGGCGGTGATGTCTTCCAATGACAAATTCATGTTTTTCCTTTAGAGAGACTTTGTGTAATTAGTAAGCTACCAATGAATGTACCTATAATCAATCAAATGAAGAGATTGATTTTTATACCCCCCTAAATTAGCCAAATTAATAATCTACAAGTCTATTTAAAACAAAAAGGCCGCTGTAAATAAATACTGCGGCCTTTGTTTTTAGCTAAACTTTTTTAAATTAGCTACGTTTAGTAAGCGCCTGCGCTGTAAATAAGCTCGTAGCTGTGGCTGTAAATCTCAAGGATGTTACCAAACGGGTCTTCCATGTAGATCATGCGGTACGGCTTTTCGCCAGGATAGTAGTAACGTGGCTCTGGCATACGTTTTTTACCACCTGCTGCAACAATACGATCCGCTAAGCCTTCAACATCTGGGTCTTGTACACAAAAATGAAAGATACCGGTTTTCCAGTATTCAAAGTTATCTTTAGGGTTTTCTTGGTCTTTAAATTCGAAAATTTCTACCCCAATTCGGTCGCCTGTTGAAAGGTGTGCTATTTTAAATTTTTCCCAATTTGGACCAAATACATCGGTACACATTTCGCCGATGGGGCTGTTATCTTCAGTGATCACGGTAGGCTCCATTATGGTGTACCAGCCCATCACCTTAGTGTAAAACTCTACGGCTTTTTCAACATCTGGTACTGAAATACCAATGTGCGAAAAACTACGTGGATATGTATGACTCATAATCTGTCCTCTTTAACGTGTGGCTTGTTTTGTAACGAGTTGATGGAGTTAGTTTACGAACCATGCGTTATTAAGTAAAATTATCATTAATCATCATTTTGAGTATGTTTTGCAATGATAAACCCGACATGGTTAAACACGTTTTGCACGTTGGTTGAGGTAAATCATTTTACCCAAACCGCCGAGCGCTTATTTATGACCCAATCGGGCGTAAGTCAGCATATAAAAAAACTAGAGCAGCAAGTAAACTGCGCGCTATTAGAGCGCCACGGCAAACAATTTACCCTTACCGTACATGGGCAAAACTTGTATCAACAAGGCAGCTTGTTATTAAAAGAATGGCAATTTTTAGAGCAGCAATTAAAAGATGACTCGCCTTACAGCGGTTTAGTAAAAATACAATCGCCTGGTAGTTGTGGGCTAAAGTTTTACAATCAACTATTAGCAATGCAAGTAGAGCACAAGGAGCTAGTTATAGATTACCGCTTTGCTCCAAATACCAGTGTTGAACAAGCGGTGGCAAATCATAGTGCCGATATTGGGTTTTTAACTCAAGCGCCAACACTTAGCGAAGTTACTAGCCACAAAATTGGTAAAGAAGCTTTATTATTAGTAACACCTGCACATATTAAAAACCCAACGTGGGAGGTTTTATGTGAGCTTGGCTTTATTGGCCACCCCGATGCAAAACACCACGCGCAGCTATTACTTAGCGAAAACTACAGTGAGTTTGAGCATGTTGATCAAATTAAGCAAACGGGGTTTTCTAACCAAATAAGTTTAATACTGGAGCCGATAAGTTTAGGGTTGGGTTTTACGGTTTTACCTGCGCATGCTGTTAGCGCATTTAATAAACCCGGACTGATAAAAACGCACCACTTAGCTAATCCGATTAGCGAAAATATTTATGTGTGCCATCACCGTAATAGGCCAATGGCAAAGCGCATGAATACAGTAATTGAAGCAATAAAATCAGGCTAGGGCGCGTATAAATGCGCCCGTAAAGCCCCTTTACAGCGTTGGTTTTTGATAAGGCTCAAAAAAGGGGCTCGTTTTTAACTTACTAATTTGGTTTTTAAATCAACTAAATCGGTTGCCGTGGTGGTTGGCTGAATTTCCCATGGATCAAAAATAGAATCCTCAGAACGCTTTATCCACGCACCGCGCATGCCATGCGAAATAGCGCCGGTTATATCAAACGGGTTACTCGAAATAAGCCACGTGTTTGCACCCGTTGAATTTGCCTCGCGTAAAAAGTGGCTGTAAACACCTGGGTTTGGTTTAAATGTTTTCATATCGTCGGCGCTTACAACACCTTCAAAATAATCACTTATGCCTGCCGTTTCGAGCAAAGTATTTACCGCATCAGCAGCGCCATTAGAAAATGCAAACAACCGGTAATTTTGTGCTTTAAGTTGCTCAAGCCCTTTTTTAACATCGTCAAAGGCGGGTAAAATTTTATATTGCTCAAGCAATTGCTGTTTTTGTTCATCAGAGAGTGGAGTTTTATGCGCTAGGCAAGCGTAGTCTAACGCCTGTTTAGTACACACTGAAAACGGAACATAGTTTTGCATTAAGCCGCGCCTAAACGAATACTCTAACTGTTTTTCACGCCATGTATTTGAAAAGTTTTGCGCTTTATCGCCAATCATATTTTCAAGTAAAGATAGAACGCCGTGGGTGTTTATTAGCGTGCCGTATACGTCAAATGCGAGTGTGGTTGCCATGTTTGCTCCCAAAATTTAAGTTACTTGTAGCCTAATTGTTTCGAGCTTAACTTACTTTGAACGACTGCTCAACGTTGTTAATTTGTTATATAAAAAGGTACAGCAACAACACCCGCGCTATAAACGCTAACAGAAACCCCGCAACATTTTAATTAAAGAAACAGCGCTTTCAAACCCGAGATACTCGCTCGTTTTAGAATGGCTAGAACGGCTGTTGAGCTTATAAGTGCTAGTTATAAATCAAATTAAGTAATAGCTAAAAGTAGAGGGTTACTGATTTATCTTATTCCTTTAGACTTTGTCTAATAGGCAAAATAAGGATAACGGGTCGGTCAATAAATTTGATGTCAGAACTGAGACTTTACCCCTTTTGCTTCTTATACATTTTGAAAACTATATTAATTTTATAACCTGAACTATAAATAAGTATTGTCTTTATCGTTGGATTCTTATTATGAAATATAAGGTAGTAACCATATGGTTTTTAACATTCTTTATTGTTGGGTGTGAACTCGAGGGAGATGATGGAGTTTCCGGAGCACAGGGGGAATCTGGTCCTCAGGGTATAGCAGGGCTGAGTTGTTGGGATTTAAATGAAGATGGAAATAAAACCATGCCTGATGAAGATACAAACTCCGACGGCGTTATCGATGTATATGACTGTCGTACCATTATAGATTTAAGCCCCACAAATACTCTTGTAAATAGCACTACGCAAACAATAACAAATCAACACACTCGACAATCCTATTCTTCTGCATTTGCATTAGGCATTACATTGTTTACAGGTTCAAGTGAGGACTATGAAAATGCGACCGTCGACGGCAATTGGCATGCACTAGACAATTTAGCAGCAGATCCTATCCAAGACCCTTGTGGGCTATGGAAATGGGAAAGTACCCCTGGAGGGTCTTATAAACTACAAGCAGAAAATGCAGTGGCTTATAACGTTAGGCATATGCTTGCAATTGCATTATATTCATCAGATCCAGCAGAAGATGCACATTTTGGTTTTGAACAATGTCAAAATGCATGCTTATCAGATAATAACTGTACTGGCGCGTTTTACTCTGTAGAGGACGGCACTAACAACTCTTTGAATTGTAAACTGCTGCGTGATGTGGGATTTGAGATAGACAGTGCGACAGAGTTTTCCGGATTTCAAACTGAAGAAATAGGTTTCGCTTCGGCAAATATTCAAAATAGTCCGATATATATTGGCGTCATTAGTGTTTGTGAGTAGTGCTCTAAAACTTTTTATACGAGTGGGCACGATAATAAAGCTAGGTTAAACAATGCTCATCAAGGAGCATCGTTGAATCTCAAAGTGATGAGCAAAGTGGCACTTCAAACCTGATGTATTAGCAATTCATCTTTTTCCGACTTTCTACTTAATAAGTAATTGGATTTCCAACATCTAAACTGAAGTAAAAATTATTTTCGGAGTTTAAAAATGAAGAACCAAAGAGGCTAGAAGTGTAAATCTAAACTTCAGATATTATAGCTTCTACCTGTCTGCTGATGGCACTCTCCAGCCCATTGAAAAAACTAGCGGCTTGGTTAAGTTTATTTAATTACGCTAGATTTTGTAGCATTCACCCAACCAATATTCAACGAACTTAAGACCTTTCTCCTGATATCTTTCACCTTTAACCTTTCACCTCTAAATTCAGCTGTAAACCCCCGTTACATTTTGATTAAAAAAGCCACACCTAAATATTTGTTAATGGGTGGCTTTTTTGCAGCAGTTGTAACTAAAAGTTAAGCTACATTCGCTGCTAATAGCTCGTTACGTACTAGCTCTGCGCCTTTGCTTAGAGCGTTTAGTTTGCCGTTAGCAATATCACGCGGTAGGGGTGCCATGCCGCAGTTGGTGCAAGGGTAGAGTTTATCGGCATCTACATATTTAAGCGCTTCGCGAAGGGTGTTGGCCACCTCTTCAGGGGTTTCTATAGTATGGGTGGCTACATCGATTGCGCCTACCATTATTTTTTTACCGCGAACGAGTTCAAGTAGCTCTATGGGTACCTGTGAGTTTTGGCATTCGAGGGAAATAATATCTATATTCGATTTTTGCAGCTTAGGGAATACTTCTTCGTATTGTCGCCACTCGGTGCCGAGGGTTTTCTTCCAATCGGTGTTGGCTTTAATGCCGTAGCCGTAGCAAATATGCACGGCGGTTTCGCATTTTAACCCTTCTATAGCTCGCTCAAGGCAGGCTATGCCCCAGTCGTTTACCTCGTCAAAAAAAACGTTAAAAGCGGGTTCATCAAATTGAATTATATCAACCCCAGCGGCTTCTAGCTCTTTGGCTTCTTGGTTGAGTATTTTAGCAAATTCCCATGCTAGTTTTTCACGGCTTTTATAGTGATCGTCATACAGGGTGTCGATCATGGTCATTGGCCCAGGCAGTGCCCATTTAATTGGTTGGCTGGTTTGCTGGCGTAAAAACTTAGCGTCTTCAACAAATACCGATTTAGTGCGAGACACAGGGCCAACCACTGTGGGTACGCTGGCATCGTAACGGTCGCGAATTTTAACTGTTTTACGGTTTTCAAAATCAACGCCATTTAAGTGTTCAATAAAGGTGGTTACAAAGTGCTGGCGAGTTTGTTCGCCATCGCTGACTATATCTACGCCTGCAGTTTGTTGCTCGTGCAGAGTAATTCGCAGGGCGTCGTGTTTGCCATCAACCAGCTCACTGCCTTTTAGTTTCCACGGTGACCATAAGGTTTCGGGTTCGGCAAGCCATGACGGTTTTGGCAAGCTGCCTGCTGATGAAGTGGGTAATAGTTTTTTCATAATAAATGCTGCCTTTAATTTTGCTGTGTGATTAAGCGATACTTGCTGAGAACTGCTGCAGTACTGATTGATAAGGCTTAATAAAATGCTGCTCGGTAAATTTGCCTTGCTCAACCGCTAATTGACCTCGCTCTGCGCGGTCATACACAATTTGCGTTAACGAATGGTCGTCATTTTTTAAATTAGGTTTGTAACGGCTACCTGCGGCGGCATTAGCGTTATAAATTTCTGGACGATAAATTTTTTGAAACGTTTCCATAGTGCTAATAGTGCTAATTAGTTCAAGGTTGCTGTAGTCGTTAAGTAAGTCACCAAAAAAGTAAAACGCTAACGGTGCAACGCTGTTTGGTGGCATAAAGTAGCGCACTTGTAAGCCCATTTTTTTAAAATATTGCTCAGTTAACGACGACTCATTAGGCTGGTACTCTACGCCTAAAATAGGGTGTAAGTTTTCGGTTTGCTGATAGGTTTTGTTATCAGACACGCTTAAACAAATAACCGGTGGCTTTTTAAAGTGCTGTTTATAGGTATTTGAGTTTACAAAGCATTTAAACAACTTGCCGTGTAAGTCACCAAAGTTATCAGGGATACTAAATTGCGGTTTGCTTTTGTTATGCTCAAGCAATAACACACTAAAATCGTAGTCGCGCACATACGATGAAAAGTTATTACCCACCATGCCTTCAATTCGCTCGTTGGTTTGGCGGTCAATAATATTGGTTTTTAATACCTCAATTGACGGAAATGCCTGACCACTGCCTGCAATGTCTAAATCAACCGAAATGATCTCTAGCTCAACCTCGTAACGATCCCCTTGTGGGTTATCCCAACTGGCGAGTGCATTAAAACGATTGTTGATCATTTTTAGGGTATTACGCAGGTTTTGTTGGCGGCTTTCACCCCTTGCTAAATTAGCGAAATTGGTTGTAATACGTGTGTTATTTGATGGGTGGTAGTTTTCATCCAAGCTAGTGCTTTTAATAGTAAATGTAAGATCAGTGCTCATAGCCATATCCTTTCAATTTGAGTGGTTACTGCTTTTATTAACTGGTTGTTAAAACGACATAACGGTTAAGCAGTAGTGATGCTTTGCAGAGTTAATGAATTTATACGCGGTATGCAGCATGAAGAAAAACGGGTTTATTTCAGGTAAAACATGAGACAGATTCACGCTTGAGTGAATTCATTAAGTTAGTAATATTGATTAGTTGCTGATGAGGGGTACAACTCAATTTAGACGTCTAGATTTCTATTTAATAAAGTAAGCTATGCAGTTTATTCATATAAAACCTGAATAATATTCAATGCTTTTAGAACGTGCTTATCGTTTGTACTGACAGGTCTGCCATTTAATAAAGTCTAATTAATTTAATGACTTAAAAGTCACAACCCACGTTAAAAATTTAATATAAAGCTAAATGAGGAAATGTTTATTTTTTAAATACAATTTAGTATTTAAAAATAGGGCGCTTAGTTAAACACATTGATAACTACGTGACGAGTAGCGCTAAGCTTACGTTGTTTGAGCGTGCTTTATAAATTCATCGTAAATACTGTCTTTAATAAGCCTGTCGGGCGTAAAGGCATAATAATGCTGATAAACATTTTTAATTGTACCAATATAATTAACGTCGTAGTGACGCTCTACTTCGGCTCTTACCGAAATAGGCGCAGGGAATATGCCAAACCCTTGTTCACCTAACGACTTCATTAATGCGCTGTCGTCGACATGGCCAGCTATTGTCATTTCAATCTTATGTTCTTGCAGCCAATAATACATAGCACGCGCAACGGGGCTTTCTTTTGCGGGGAGCACTAAAGGCTTGTTATTTAAAGATTGCGGAAACTGCTTATGTAGCTGCGTATGCCATGTTTTGTTTCCAAAAAGAGCTATTTGGCTTTTGCCTATTTCATGGCAAAACGCCTTAAACGATAAAGTGGTATCGAGCGGTTTATCGGCTAACACTAAATCAAGCTTATGAATCGCCATTTGTGCAAGCAGTTCATTTTGCTGACCGTCAATACAGTGTAAGTTGGTAATACGGTCGTTATTAATTAGAGGGGCTAGCCACTTTGACACCAGTGATTTGGGCAACACATCTGAAATACCGACCTTTAACGTTCGTGAATAGTGCGTGGTATCACCTTGCGTGGTTTCGAGCCATTCGTGAGCAATAGCAAACATATCATTGGTGTATTGCTGGGTTACATGGCCAAATTCCGTTAACTGTAGACCTCGCCCTTGGCGAACAAACAGTGGTTTTCCTAGTCGTTGCTCTAAGTTAGTAATTTGTGAGCTGACCGTTTGCGGCGTTAAATTAAGTATTTTACTGGCCGCTGCAATACTGCCGTGCTTACTTACCTGCCAAAAATAATATAAGTGATTGTAGTTGATGTTGGTAATCATTCGAAAATACCTGTTTTAAAGTAAGAAATAATCAGCTTTTTCCTTTGCCTCTAAGTTAGTAGATTACAGTCATGCCTGCAACATAGGTACTATTAAAAGGTGTAATTGCATGAAGCTAAAACTTACAGTTAAAAACAAGATAATTAACGCGAGTGAAAAGATGTCGCTTTTAAAGCTGATCAAAACACAATTGGCAAAACATGCTTTAAATATTCGCAAAGTGGAGATTCAAATAAATGATCTTTCGAGTGATCGCCACGGCACTTTACAGCAGTGCAAAATTAATATTCTTTTACCTGGGCTACCCAGTATTAATGTACATACAAAAGGACGAAGTATGCTGCAAGCGATAAAGCGTGCACTTAAAAGTTTGCAGCACATTCTCGTTAATAAGTATCAACCTTCGCAACCAAGCTCTTAATATCGCACTTGTAGTAGCAAGGATGCTACTTTTTTAATGTATCTCTAATTCCAAGCTGTGTTTAGTATTAAACAATTCAATTATTACCATTGAGCAGTATTCTTGTTCCTTTAATCTTTAAATCCAGCTGTAAACTCCCATTACATTTTGATTAAAAAGAGAGTGAAATTTTCAATTACCTAAATTCATAGTTTATTGTGAATTTATTAGGTTCATGTTTATTAATTTAGTAATTCACAAAATACTGTGAATTTACCTTTTACTGAGTTAACTTTCGCTATAATTCACAAAACATTGTGAATTATTAGCTTTCTTGTACTTTTTTAACTATTATTCACAAAACACTGTGAATTTTGGATTGGTAATGGAAGTCACGATAAAGTCAGCAAAACAACTAGGTAAATTGGCAAGCATTGTGAGGAAAAGCCAAAAGCTTGACCAAAAAACTGCGGGAGATTTCTCCGGTATTAGTATTAATACAGTGAGTGACTTTGAAAATGGCACAGGTTCGTTATCAATCGGCCGCGCGTTTGATTTAATGGAAGCTTTAGGCTTAGAAGTAAAAATAGACGTGGTTGTACCTCAACATGATGAAAAGGCTAAAAGTAAATTACTAATGCAAATCCAGAACATGGTGGCTGGCAATGAATAATAGATCACTTGATGTTTATGCTGGCAAACAGCTCATGGGCCAATTAAAAGATAGTAACGGTTTTTGGTCATTTAAATACGATCAAGATTGGCTTAACTCAGCTAATAAATTTGCAATAACTCCCAGCATTCCATTACAAGATCAAATCATTCTTGATTCTGGTACTACGCGGCCTGTGCAGCAGTTTTTTGATAATTTACTGCCAGAAGAAAATGCACGTGAGTTATTGGCAAAAGAAGTGAAAGTGGATCACGAGGATTCATTTGCTCTACTTACTGCATCCGGTATTGAGTCTGCTGGTGCTTTAACGCTATTACCAGAGCATGTCGATTTTCCAAGCCCTAGTGCAATACCGTTACCTTTTGCCGAGCTATCTAGGCGAATTAAAAACTTACCCAGAGCACCGTTAAATATCCGCCAAAGTAGCCGTATGTCACTTGCTGGCGCGCAGCATAAAATGCTAGTTATTAAGCTCGGCGATGAATTATTTGAAGGAAATGAAGGCACACCTTCAACTCATATACTTAAACCCGATCATTCTGAGCCAGACCAATATTGGCAAACGACATGCAATGAATGGTTTATGATGAAACTAGCGGGACGATTGGGGTTAGATGTACCCAATGTAGAACTTACTTATACGCCCGAGCCGACCTATTTGGTTGAGCGCTTTGACCGTGCAGGAAGTTATCCTGATCAAGAGCGTAAGCATATTATAGATAGTTGCCAGTTATTAAGTTATAGCAGACATTCCAAATATTCTGCATCAACGGTTGAAACATACCAAAAAATACTCAATAAGGTACGGCCTAAAGCAGCAACGGCCATCAAGTTATATCAATGGGTAATTTATAATTTATTAGTCGGAAATGGAGATGCGCATTTAAAAAATATCAGTTTTTATTACGAAAACGGATCTGCGCAAATAACACCGTTTTATGATTTATTAAGCACCATTATTTATGCCCCAGAAGGTGGTAACCCTCTAAAAGAAGCCTTATCCGTTCCTATCAATGATAAAAAACGTTTCTGTGATGTCAACAAAGTTGATGTTATCGCTTTTGCAAAAGAACTTGGTATTCCAAGCTCTGCAGCAATAAAACAGCTAAGTTATTTTGTAGAAAATATAGAAAGTGAATTTAGTAACTTATACCAAGAAATTGCTAATATGCCACCTGCTGATGTGCGCGCAGCGGAATTAAGAATGTTAAGACAAGTGCAGTTTTTAGTAGTTAAAGAAATGGTTGGGAAGTTGAGTTAAACTATGTTTAATGGCAACACACGACAAAACTTGTTTAACCTATGATTTGGACACGTATTGCTAAATTATACTATTGAGCATGTCCTTATCACAAAGTGCTATTGAAGCAATACAAATGACGAAAGCTGTACTGACCATTAAGGATAACAATATGAGGGAAAAGCATGCCCATTTCACCGCATCAAAAGATTATTAATACAATTGTAAGAGAAGCATTTAAACCAATAGGTGTTAAAAGAAAAGGGCAATCAAGAATCTGGCTTGATGATAATGGCCTTTGGACAACTGTAATAGAATTCCAGCCATCAAGGTGGAAAAAAGGCTCCTCTCTCAATATTGCGGTATGCTTTCAATGGTATCCAAAAGAACATTACTCGTTTGATGTAAGCTTTTTTAGAGAAATAAAGTTTGTTGAGTTTGAATCAGAAGAACAATTTAAACATCAAGTTCAAATATTAGTAGATGAAGCAAAGCCTATAATTTCACACATTAGAAATTTATTTTCCGATAAAAAATCTTTGAAAGAGCATGTAATTAACGAGCTCAGTGACAATAGCTCTATTTGGTCAAAATATAATAGAGGTATGGCATGTTTAGTGAGTGGTGACATAGACCAAGCTATACAGTTCTTCCAACAAGTTACTGACGATATTGAGGACAGAGAGTGGGCTAAAGAAGTAAAAAGTATAGCTCAAAAATTATTAGAAATACGGGCATCAGAAGAGAACTATTTACCTTTTATCGAGAATTTAGTTAACAAATCTAGAGAACTAAAAAAATTAAAGCCTTACAGTATCTCTAAAATATAAAAACAATAACTAAAAGGCCATGGGTCATTTATTACTCAGCCAATACCTACAAATTTTTGTTGGGTTTCGTTGCTCTCTACCCAACCTACGCTTTGTAAACCCCCGCACCATTTTGATTAAAAAGCCGCACACTCATAATTAGTATGCGGCTTCAGTCTTTTACTTTTTTAAATCGATTACTTGTTTAATAAATGCTTTTCAAAAAAGTCGGCCATCATAGTATGGTAATGCAAAGTGGTGCCTTTGCCTTCACGTAGGCTGTGTGAGCGGTTAGGGTATGAGAAAAACTCAAACTGCTTATTATGCTTTACAAGCTCGTCAATTAATCGCTCTGAACCTTGGTAATGCACGTTATCATCGCCTGTGCCATGAATAAGCAGTAGCTTACCAGTTAGGTTTTTAGCAAAGGTAATCGGCGAGGTGTTATCGTAACTCTCTGGGTCTGTATTTGGGTTGCCCGCATAACGCTCTTGGTAAATGGTGTCGTACAAACGAATGTCTGGCACGGGTGCTGAGGCAATGCCCACTTTAAATTTATCACCGTGGCGGAACAGTAAGTTAAGGGTTGAACTACCGCCCCCTGAATGCCCCCATACGCCAACACGGTCGGTGTCTATTACATCCCAACGTTTAGCCATAGCATCTAGGGCGTCTACTTGGTCTTGCACGGTAATTGAGCCAATTTTTTTATAAATTGATTTACGCCAATCGCGGCCTTTTGGTGCACGTGTACCACGGTTATCAATCGATGCCACAATAAAGCCTTTTTGCGTTAACAGTGATTTATACAGGTAACTGTTGCCTTCCCAGCGGTCTTGCACGGTAGAGCCCCATGGTTCGCCGTATACGTAAAACACAATTGGATATTTTTTACTTTTATCCATGTTCTCTGGGAACATAATGTAGCCGTCAAGCTCGGTACCATCTTGCGCGTTTACTTTAAAAAACTCATGGTTTGGTAAGCTTTGCTCAGCCAGTTTTTGTTTAAGCTTTGTATTTTCAACTAAGGTTTTTACATTACTATGATCGCTCACTTTAATGATCTCTTTAGTCGGTGGCGTACCAAATTTAGAGTAAGTGTGCATTGCCCATGAGGCATCTTTTGACATGTAGTAGCTGTTTGAGCCTTCAAAATCAGCAGGTGTAACCCGTGCCGGTTTGCTGCTGCCATCAAGCAGTGTGCTGTATAAATAACGCTGACCAGGATCGTTTGGCGAGGCAATAAAATACATTACGTTTTTATCTTCATTAATGCTCAGCATATCAATAATGTCGTAATTGCCTGGGGTTAGGTCGATAATAGTTTTGCCATCGCGCGATACACGGTAAAGATGGCGCCAACCGTCGCGTTCGCTATGCCAAATAAAAAACTCGCCGTCTTTTGACCAGTTGGCTTTATAAAACCATTCGATAAACGCATCGTCTTTGTCTTCTAAAATTTTAGTCAGTTGCTGCTTTTGCCAATCAAACAACCACACTTTGTTATGGCTTTGTGGGCGGTTTAAGTCTTGGATCATTAATTCCTTACCAGTGCCTGCCCAGCTAATACGCGGAATATAACGGTCGCGGTTATCGCCTTCAAGCTCAGCCCAACGGGTTTGTTTGTCGCTAAGGCTTACCACACCAACACGCACGGCAGAGTTGGTTTCACCTGCCTTAGGATAAGGGAATTTTTTAAGGGTAGGGTAGAGCTCGTCGGTGTTGTTGATCATAGTGAAAAATTTAACGTCACTGGTATCAAGCTGCCAATAGGCGATTGATTTGTTGTCGGGGCTCCAACGAAAACCATCAGCAATGGTGAATTCTTCTTCGTATACCCAATCAAAATTACCGTTAACTATGGTGGCGCTGCCATCGGTTGTAAGCGCTGTTACATCGTTACTGCCAACCGATTGCATGTAAATGTTGTTATCGCGTACGTAAGCCACTTTTGAGCTATCTGGCGAGAACTTAGCAAACATTAACTTAGTTGGCTCAACGTCTTTACCACCAAGTTGCTGTAATTGGTTAGTCTCAAGGTTAAGTAACCAAAAGTCGCCTCGGCTGCGTGAGCGCCAAACTTGCTCACTGTTGGTAAATACCATCAGCCACTTACCGTCTTTTGACCACTGATAGCTTTCGATTGCAAATGGCTCGTCTGCGCCCTCTGGCAACAGCTTTTCAAATTCAACCAATACTTTTCGGCCTGTGCCGTCAGCATTATAAAATACAATGTCGTTGCCTTTTACGCCGTGTTCTTTTTCATCATCGGCGTTGTTATCGTCTGCTTTTTCTTTTTCGCTTTCGCGCTCTTCAAGTACGGTGTAGCCGGTACCATCGTCTAGCCACTTAAAGTAAGTGCTTCGCTGGGTTTTAAATTCTTTATCTTTATAAATTTGCGCGAGTGAAAGTGGCGTGTCTATTTCAGACGAGGCTAAAGTAGATGAGGTATTTTGAGTCATAGAACAACCAGATAAAGACAGCCCCGCTAATATAGAAAAAGCAAGCACTGAGGTTTTAAGTATTTTCATGTGAGTCCCTAAAGTGGTATTTACTTACCGCTATTATTTTATGAGTTTTGCAATAAGTTGATTTAGTAATACATACTCGTACTACTAATCTTAATTTATCAAAATTATTGGCTTTATATCAGCACACTTATCGCAAAATAGGTACATTTGAGCCGTATTGCTTTAAATAATAAACAATATTTCACTTTTCACTTTTCACTAACTTATCAGCCTTGGTTAGGCAGTAATGTGGAGTTAAGGCGTATTTAAATATTTTTGTGCCATGTGTACTGCATTTGCTTTGCTGTAAGTTTTGCAAGTTCAGGGCTTATATGTTCAGCGACTAAATGTAAGCTCATATCGATACCTGCCGAAATACCCGCCGAGGTTGTAAACTTATCATGCTTAACCCAGCGCTTATTACTTATTACGTTGAGTAAAGGAAACATCACAGCTAGGTCGTTTATGTCTTCCCAGTGAGTTGTTACATTTTTACCATTTAATAGCTCTGCCTTTGCTAATAAAAATGCGCCTGTACAAACCGATGCAACGACAGGGGCTAACTGAGCTGTGCGCTTTATCCAATCAATAACAGCGGCTTTAGTGAGCTCATTATTGTGAACACCGCCAACCACTAACAATAAATCTATAGGAGGATGATCAGCAAAACTGTAATGGGGGTTTACACTGAAGCCGCCTCTCGCATTGACCGGCTGATTATGTTGCGCGACTAAAAATATATTCCACTCGTGTTTAGCTAAACGTTGAGCAGTACTAAATACTTCAAATGGGCCTGAAAAGTCGAGTACTTCAGCATCATCATATATATAAATACCTATGTTCATTTAGCGTTCCTTCTATTTCAAACGTTTAAATTAGCATGTTTTACATAAAAAAAGCCCACTATTTAAGGGGAAAAAGCGGGCTTAGGGTAGTCATTTAAAGCTTTATGTATAGCTATTTTTTAGCGTTTAACTTAACAGCTTCAATTTTATAGCTGTACTTGTAGTCTAACCATGGGAGCTCATATTCGTACAAGGGTTTACTACCCCACGAATCCGTTCCACCCACACCACGCTGCTTGTAATCTATATTTACAAAAATGTACGGGGCTTTGATTAAATCTGATGGGTGCATATTGCGCCTATTAACTTGTTCAGTACTCTTATCGTAGTCGTGCATATCGTAGAAAGATGCATTAAAGCCAATTAAGGGATCGCCAGAGAACTTGACACCAATTCCTTTATCATCATAAAACGTAACGTACCGTACATCCGTTTTGTGACCGTTTTCTTGCGGGCGAACATACGGTACACGTAAAGAGTCAACGTCAGATTGATATAAGCCAACAAAAGCCGATGACTTACGATCGTCGTAGTTTTCGTGAGGCCCTCGGCCATACCACTGTACGTTTTTAAAGTTCTCGTTCACAACAAACTGCATACCTAATCTGGGTAAGGCTGAATACGAATTATGAGGTGCAGCATAAAAGTAAACATCTACATCAACTACGCCATTGCCATTTATTGTGTAAGTTGTGAAGTACCGACTTTCAACGTTATTTAATGTGTGCTCTGTTTCGACTTTGTATTGTGTTGAGGATACTTTTTTACTACTAAAACTAGTCAGTGTTGTATTTGATCCCGCGTGTTGCCACACAGCAAACGAGTCACCATATCCCTTTTGCGGTAAATCATTATCGGTAGGCGCACGCCAAAAGTTAGGCTGCACAGGTTGGTCTACACTATTGGCTAGTAATGGCTTTCTAAAGACATTAATTTCATTTAATAAGCCTGTTTTTTTGTTAAACGTAAATTGAGCGTTTTTAGTAGAAAAAGCTAAAGAATTTTCAGAATCCTTTACTTTTAACGAGGCTGATTTTGTATTATTAGTCAGTGCAAAGCCTGTTAATGCTAGTTGCTCTGACGCAACCACATGACCCGTTGGCAATGTATTTTTAGCGTTTTTGAGAACGGCTTGTACATTTAAAAAATATTCAATTCCTGCTTTTAGTTTTGTTTTAATTGGCAAACTAACACGCTGAGATGTTTGTGGTTTGGCATTAATACCAAGGTTAGCACCTTGCTCTACTTCAACACCGTTGGCCATTAGCTGCCATGACAAAGTAAAGTCAGACAGGTCGGCAAAAAACTGTTTGTTAATTACATTTATTTCGTAAGGTGTTTTGCTCGTTAACTCAAAGTCGATGTTTTGCTGTACTTGTTTAACCTCCCACAAATAAGGGTAGGGCGTTCTGTCGGCGTAAACTAACCCATTTGCAGCAAAACTTTTTGCGCTTACTGCAAATGGAGGCTCTAAGTCGCCACCATATGCCCAAAAAAGCTCACCTTTACTGTTTTTCATGGCAAAAGTTTGATCGACCCAGTCCCAAATAAAACCGCCTTGTAGCTGTGAGTATTTTTCAAAGGCCTGCCAATATTCTTCAAGGTTACCTAACGAATTACCCATTGCGTGCTCGTATTCAATTAAAATCATGGGTCTTGATACATCATGCATTGTTTTAGCATAGCGAATAGCCGATTGGATTGGCGCATACATTTGACCGTATACGTCGGTGTGGCGCCTTAACTGTGCTTGTTCAGATACAACTGGAAACCCTGGGGCTTGACGCTTTAGCCAATCGTACGACGCCTCTAAATTAATACCATCGCCCGATTCATTACCCAGTGAGCGCATTACAACCGATGGATTATTTTTAGAACGGTGATACATGTTTGAAATGCGATCTATGTATGCATTTTGCCAACTAAGCTTATTTACCAAGTGTGCCGAGGGGTCGTACTTACCTTGGTTTGCGGCTCCCATTCCATGTGACTCAATATTAGCTTCGTCCATAACGTATAAGCCATATTTGTCTGCAAGGTGATAAATGTACGGATCTTGCGGGTAATGAGCCATTCGTATTGCATTAATATTAAAGGCCTTCATTAATGCAACGTCTTTTTCCATAGACTCTTTAGAAACGACGTGCCCTGTTTCTGGGTCGTGCTCGTGTCTATTTACACCTTTAAATAAAACTGGTTTGCCGTTAACTAAAATATTACCATTTTTTAATTCACTGCTTCTAAAGCCTATTGATTTTCCAATCCACTCAACAACCTTATCATTACTATTACGTAAGCCTATTTTTAATTTATAAAGGTTAGGAATTTCAGCACTCCAAGGCAGTACATCATTTACTTTAAACACTGTTTTTACTTGCGTACTTTGTTGTTTTTTTATTTTAGGAACTGACAATGTTTTAGTACTCATTACCTTATCGTTTGCGTCTAAAAGTGAAACGAGTAAGTCAAAGTTAGTTTGGGTTTGCTTAGTGTGGTTTTGTACTGTTGTGGTTAGCGTTAGTTCACCGTTTGTGTAATTGTCAATCAAAGTGGTATTAGCTTCAAAATCACTTATACGCACTTTTGGCGCTGCATATAAATATACATCGCGCTCAATACCACTCATACGCCACATGTCTTGGCATTCAAAGTAAGACCCTGTTGAATAGCGGTAAACTTGTAATGCTAAAGTATTTTCACCTTTAGAAACGTATGGCGTAATATCAAATTCGGCGGCAGTTTTAGAATCTTCGGAATAACCAACTTGCTGACCATTTACATAAATATAGAACGCAGACTTTACCGCCCCAAAATGAATAAGGATTTGTTTGTTATTCCAGCTTTCGTCGATGTTAATTATTTTTCGGTATGAGCCAACAGGATTATAGTAACGCGGCAGCTCAATTTGCTCAGTATTAGGTATTAAACAGTAGTGAGAGTGATAAAAAGGAGAACCGTAACCATTTAGCTCCCAATTGGCAGGGACGGCTATTTCATCCCAGCTTGCGTCATTGAAGGTTACTTTTTCAAATCCATTTGGTTTTCTACTAGGCGAGTCAACCCAGTTAAACTTCCACTGCCCATTTAGTAATTTATAACTATCTAACTGCCAAGGCTCTAGTGTAAATGCGTTTTGCTCATTTGCTGTAGGATAATAGAACGCGCGGGGTGGGAGTTTATTTACTCTAAATATACTTGGATCCTGCCAAGCCTGAGCAACTTGCTGTTCTATTGCAATGCTTGGCAAGCTAGTTATTAATAAATAGAGTCCCCCAAAGCATAGAAGCTTTTTTAGATAACCTTTAAGCCGCATCCTGTTCTCCTTTAATTTTTTTATCATATAAATATGCTAATTAAACTTTAGCGTATTTTTAACAATTAAGAAACCTAATTAATAGAGACTACAACGGCGGCTATGGGGACTATTTCTAATCAACTAAGTTTCAGACTATTCAATATAATGTTTTTTATAGCGCTTTGTTAATTTAAGAGATCTAATTTGGTCGTAAATTAAAGTAAATACTGCTGATGCATTTACTTTCGCACCTTTGCCTTGGCCTATACGACGAATTTGCCTTTTTACTAATGCCATGGTGGCAAGGCCTGCTATGGTTTTATCTTTAATCTGAACGTTTGGCGCTGCAGGAATAAACTCGGGTTGTTTTTGCCAAATATTGACTAAATCAGGTTTATACGCAAGTGCTGTTGCAATACCGGCCAAAGCTACGCCAGAATCAATAACATTATTAGCCACTGATAGGCGACTAATACCACCCGTGGTCATAATAGGAATACTTGATTGTTCACTAATTGCTTTGGCAAATTCTAAAAAGTACGCTTCACGAGCGAGTGTACGTTCATCGGCCGTTTTACCTTGCATGGCGGGTGCTTCGTAACTACCGCCCGAAAGCTCAACAAAATCTATATTTAAGTCACTTAATAGGGTAATTACTGCTTGGGCGTCGCTAGGTTCAAATCCACCGCGCTGAAAATCAGCCGAATTTAGCTTAACCGATACCGAAAAGTTATTTGCGCAACTAGCCTTAATCTTTTGCGTTATTTGTGTGAGTAAACGCGCTCGATTTTCAAGGCTACCACCGTATTTATCATCACGCTTATTGGTTAAAGGCGATAAAAACTGTGCTAATAAGTAACCATGAGCCGCATGTATTTGCACGCCATCGAACCCTGCCTTTTGTGCTTGTAATGCCGTATTTGTGAATCGCTCAATCACATCATCAATTTCATTGTGTGTCATTGCTTTTGGCTGGCCAAATAAATGAGAGTGTTTTCCCATGCTTAATGCCACGTTGGAGGCTGAAAGAACCTTTCCCCCCATTTTTTTAAACACTTGACGACCTGGGTGATTAATTTGCATCACAATTTTACTGTCGTTTTGCTGCCCTAAACGCGCAAGCTCCGCAAAAGGCGTTATATCGGTATTATGCTCAAGCGCAAGGCCACCGGGGCCAGTCATAGCTAAGTGATCAACCATTACATTACCGGTAATAATTAAACCAACCCCGCCCTTAGCCCATGCGTTATAACAATTTTTAAGTACTTGAGAGGGTGTGAGATCGGCATCTGCTAGGTTTTCTTCCATGGCCGCTTTTACTAGCCTATTTTTTAATACTAAACCGCTAGGTAAAGTAACCGATGTAAATACGCTCTGTTGTTGATTTTTTGGCATGTTAGTAACCGTTTAAATTGACATTAATGCCACTATAACTTTAAAGTCAGCTTTAAGGTCAAGGCAGTATTTATAACTAATTTAGGACCACTATGAAAATAAGTGAGCTTGCAAAACTTGTTGGCGTTGCCCCCAGTACAATTCGTTATTACGAAGGCAAAGGTTTATTACCAAAAGGCAGCCGCAACAGTAATGGTTATAGACAATACGACCATTCAAGCATTGAGCAAATAAAAATGATTAAGTTTGCACAGAGTTTAGGGTTTTCGTTAGAGGAGATACCCACATTAAAAACGCCAGAAAACGATCTGGATCACACTGTTGTTATTGAGCGTTTGCAGCAAAAGCAAAACGAAGCGAATGCGCTGATTGCTCAGCTGCAAAAAAAGTCGCAGCGTATTGGTGATTTAGTCACGCAATTAAATGCTAGCTGGTCAAATGGACAATGTTTAACACAACAACAAATGAGTGACTTATTGGATGAGGTTCAGTTTTAACGGTTAGGTGCTTTGATGTGTGTTAAGAATACCCAAGCAAAAAACAGCATAAACACAAAATCGTTGATACCGTAAATACTGTAAAAAATTCCAGCGAATACATCTTTATCGTAAACGTCATCAAGGTTATTGTTTGCTAACCATAATGACCAAGCAACAACATAAACCAGTTTTTCAATTACAAAAGCGCCAGCTAACCACTTTATATTTGAGGTAATAAAAGCACTAGCCAAATATGCTAAGCCCCATATAACAATCATTAACAAACCAAAATTAGACATAACAACAGGATCTAGTTCGTTTATTATGGAATTTGTAAATAACCGCGAGAACAGTAAAACACCACCTATATTCATGGCCGCAGCCATAATAAAACCAAATTTAATTAGTTTATTTTTTGTCATTTTTTTCTTCCTATCAGGCTTATTAATTAAAGCGGAAAACTTAATCACATATTTTGTTAGTGAACTTCAAGCTGCATTGCTGTTTTTAAAATACCATGTGCGGGCAACCATTGTTTATATTCAGAAAAGCCATGTTTTTTATATAAATTTATTGCTGGCGTATTTGTTACAGCCGTTTCTACTATAGCTTTATTATACGTATGCAAAGTAAGCGCATGAGCAATTAACTTACCTGCGATTCCTTTTTTAAAGTAGCGAGGGTGCACTGTTAAGCTTTCGATACTTAAGCACTTATTTTTTACTGTAATTTCTATAACCCCCGCAAGCGTACTCTCACAATAAAAACCATAAAATAGCGCGTTTCTGCGCACAATGGCATGCTGCGTTCTACTAAGAGGAGGAAAATGTTCAGCCTTTATTAAAAGCGCCTCTATTTTATAAGCACATTGAAAAACGTTATAAATTTGCTCTGCAACAGAAGGAACTGCATTTTTTAGTTGAGTGATCATTTTAATTTCACTTATTTATTTTTAGATACTGCAGCGATTGGAAAAAATGAATTATTAATTGGTATATTCAATTAGCTCTTCAACGTATAAATACCCTTTTTGACGCTGAGTTAACTTAATGAATGTTTTTAGTGTTGGTGCATACAAGTGTATGTCTTGTGTGTCCGCTGAATAGCCTCTCGAATTAGTAATTTTACCCGTGTACTCAATGGTGTAGGCTTTATATGTGCCCGCCTGTACTTTTTCATCTTTAAAAGAGACAACTTTAGCGTTTTGAATTGTTGAGCCTTTGGTGCCATCTTCGCTTTCCCAGTGCTCTTCAAACACCCATGCTTTGCCTACATATAACGGCCAATAATAACGAGAGGTTTTACTGTTATTTGGTTTTGTTAATACCTTTAGTAATGTAGATCCCTTAGCCGTTAACATACTAAGTGCGCCATTTTCGCTGACTATTTGTTTAGTATCGGTACCTTGTGCACGTATTTCATTGCTAGGTGTTACCCCTTTATATTTCCATACCCACTTTTCTCCTTCACTATAATCAGCTTCTGTTGGCTGATACGCTTTTTCATTTGAAGCTTGGGCAAAAAAGCTTAATAGGCTTAAGGCAAAAATAATAATTTTAGCGTTCATTCACGTTGTTCCTTTTATTGATTTTTGTATGTGTGTTCAAACCAAATAATTAGGTGCATTGACCTGAAAAAAGTGTGAGTAATAGCGCTTACACTTTATAAGCGCTTTTATAAAGCTAAAAGGACTAATCTAACTCTAACTGTGCTCGCTCTACGCTCTCGTTGGGTAACTCTTTTTGAACAGATACACCAAGCTCTTTAAATTCGGCGGCTTGTTTAATTAAGTTTCCCTTACCTCGGTAAAGCTGAGAAAAGGCCTTGTCGTAACTTTCTTTTGCTCGGTCTAATTGTTTACCAACACCTTCCATGCTGAGTAAAAAGCCATTTAATTTGTTGTAGAAGCGCTCTGCACGATTTGCCAGCTCCTTTGAATATTTAGTTTGCTCTTCAAAACGCCACAGCTGTTTAACAATATTTAAACTGGTTAACAGCGTAGTGGGAGTAGCGACCAGAATGTTTTTTTCTATCGCTTGTTGATAAATATCACTTTGATATTTAAGCGCCTCTACAAAGGCTGACTCTATAGGTACAAACATAATGACAACCTCTGGTGAATTTAATCCCGGGAGGCGGTCATATGATTTACTGGCTAGTTCGTTTATTCGAGCCGTAACTGCATTTACATGCTCTTTAATAGCTTGATTAGCATCAAGTTCATTTTCAGCATTTACATAACGGGTGTAGGCATTAAGGGATGTTTTTGCATCTATAACTAAATGACGCTCTTGTGGTAAGTACACTACAACATCTGGGCGCAAACGACCGTCCTCGGTATTAAACGACACTTCGCGTTTGTAATCGGTACCCGCGCGTAAGCCTGCGCTATCAAGCACGTTTTCAAGCATGAGTTCGCCCCAGTTACCTTGGGTTTTCTTTTGCCCTTGTAAGGCGTTGCTTAGCTTGTCAGCTTGCTCTGTAATGGATTGACTTTTGGCTTGTAAATGTAAAAGCTCAGTTTTTAATTGTGCACGCTGTTTTAAGTCCTCAACATGAATTGATTCCATTTTATCTCTAAAGCCTTTTAACTCACCTTGAACGGGTTTTAGCAGTTGTTCAATACTTTCTTGGTTAGTCACTTTAAAGCTTTGGGTTTTTTCATCGAGGATTTTATTGGCTAAATTTTCAAACTCTTTTTTAAGTACGTTTTTACTTTCTTCTATTTGAGCTAACTGCTCAGTAAAGCTTTGCTGCTTTTGCTCAAGCATAGTTCGCATGGAGTTAAGCTCTACATCGCGTTGATTATATTGTGCACGCAACTGCGTTATTTCGGTTTCGGCTTTTTGCCAAAACTGATTGTATTGCATGCTTTGTTTTTCTTGTTCACTGCAGCGCGTTTTAAAATGCTGCGCCTCGTCGCGTTGTTCTTGGTGGCTATGCTCAAGCAACTCATGTTCATCTTGTAAGGCGCTAAGTTGCTCAGCTTTGTTATCGAACTGACTTTGTAATAAAGAGAGTTGCTGTTGTTGCTCGTTAATTGTTTTTTTTAATTTTCTGCGAGGCAAAACATCAATAACACTATAAAGCACAACACCTGCCGTAAACCCTGCAGCTGTGCTTACCCAATCAATTTGGGTGAGTATTTGAGTAATCATAAAATAAACTTATAAAATTTATGGACATGCCATCATAACGAATAAGTTTGAGTAGAAGTAGGGGGTAACAAATAACAGCCATAAAAAAAGCCAGTTCAAATGAACTGGCTCAACCATTACTAAATAAGTAACACAACAGGGGAATCAACATAAAACTTGAATTAACTGCAATTAATCAACAAGCACAATAGTAGACGCCCTGTTTTGAATTAAGTTCATTAAAAGATCAAATTATTTTAAAAAACTGATCTTTGGCAAATAAAGCATTAAACGGTAAAAATTAAACATAAAAAAAGCCAGTTCAAAATTAACTGGCTTGATCATTACTAAATAAGTAACTAAATGGGGGGGAATCAACATGAAAACTTGTGTTAACTGCAATTAATCAACAAGCATAATAGTAGACGCCCTGCGTTCAAATAAGTTCAAAAAAAGAGCAAATTAATTTTTAAATAACTTTAGCCCCGACTAATAACCAACTAAACACTAAAAACAGGCATAAAAAAGCCAGTTCAAAATGAACTGGCTTAATCATTACTAAAAATTAGTAACTAAATAGGGAATCAACATGAAAACTTGTGTTAACTGCAATTAATCAACAAGCATAATAGTAGACGCCCTGCATTCGAATAAGTTCAAAAAAGATCGCACTAATTTTAAAATAAATTAATTTTTTATAAGTGACAGCATTTGTTGCTCATCGAACTGTGTAAAACTCATTGATTTGTCTGTAAATAATGCATCAACAAGTGCTTGTTTATCTTCTTGCATTTTAAATACTTTTTGTTCAATTGAATGACTCATAATCAACTTATAAACAAAAACTGGGTTTGTTTGCCCAATGCGATAGGCACGATCGGTGGCTTGTTTTTCTACTGCGGGGTTCCACCATGGATCGAAATGAATAACCGTATCGGCTTGCGTTAAATTAAGCCCAGTGCCGCCTGCTTTTAAGCTAATTAAAAAAACAGACGTTTTGCCACTGGTAAACTCATCTATAACTTTATCGCGATGGCGAGTTTGGCCTGTTAATAAACTAAAATTAATGTCCAATTCAGTTAATTGCTTTGCAATTAAATCTAACGCTGATGTAAATTGGCTAAATATAATTACTTTACGCCCCAAACTTAGCATTAAAGGAAGGTGAGTAGATAACCATTCTAATTTTGCAGACCCGGCTTGTGTATCAGGTTCAATGAGCTTTGGATGACAACAAATTTGTCTTAGCTTCAGTAAAGCCTCTAAAAAGGCAAGTTTACTTTTTTGAACGCCTTGCTCAGCAAATAAATCAATAAGTTTTTCTTCAAGGGCACGTGTTATCCCTTGATACATTTCTTTTTGTTTGGGCTCAAACTCAAACTCTTTAGTTATTTCTGTTTTTTGCGGCAGTTCTTGCGCCACTTGTGCTTTTGTTCGGCGCAGTATAAACGGCATTATGAGTGCTTTTAATTGCTCTGCACGCTGCATGTCGGCCTCACGCTCAATAGGCGTTTGAAAATGTTGTTTAAAATGAGCCTGAGAGCCTAAAAGAGAGGGCATAGCAAAGTCGAGTAAAGACTTGAGTTCAAGCAAGTTGTTTTCGATTGGGGTACCGCTTAAGCACAATTTAAAATCAGCATTAAGACGTTTTACCAATCGAGATACTTGCGCCGTGTCATTTTTAATATATTGCGCTTCGTCTAGCACTATGTTTTCAAAAAAAAGCGGTGAATAATAAGCTATATCACGTTTTAACAAAGGGTAAGTAGTCAGTATGCACTGTGCTTGCGCTAGGTGTTGCAGTGGCTCGTTACGATTAGACCCAAATATGGTGGTTACCTTTAATCCTTTGGTAAATTTAAGTATTTCGTTTTGCCAGTTACTCACTAAACTGGTTGGACACACGATTAGTGTAGGACCTGCCTGCGGACGATTATACGTACTCGTTAAAAACGCAATAACCTGCAGTGTTTTACCTAACCCCATATCGTCAGCTAAAATGCCACCAAGTTTGTGGCGTTTTAAAAAACTCAGCCAATCAACACCTTGCTGTTGATACTCTCTAAGTTCGACAGACTCATTTAAACCATGCAACGATACGCTCGGCATTGTTTTATGTGTATTGTTAAGCTCCTCAAGATAGAGCTCGAGTGAGTCGTCGTGCAGCTCAACATTAATTGCAGTGTGTTTTACAAGTTCTGGCAAGTACGAAAGGGGTATATTAAATTCGTCACGTGTTTTTACAAACTCAAAACGTTGCTTAAAATCAGACAAAACGTTCATGGCTGACTTATTAATAACACCAAATTGGCGGCCAACAGGGTAGTAATGAAATAACTGACTTTGTCGATTTAACGATTGATAAAGTGAATCTTCGTTGCTAAAAAGTTGTGAAAGCTTGCTGCTGTTAATAAGCACTTTACAGTGCATTTGATGCCCTGCAGCTCTATTAGCAATCAGTGTAACTTCACTTTGCGGATTGGCGATATCCATCTTACCAACAGTTACTTTCCAACCATGCTCTTTAAAGCTAGGAAATACCTCGTAAGTTAACCAGTGCAAATGAATTGCTGATTGCTTATTAAAAGTAAACTCGCTTTGTAAACCCCCTTTACAAAATTCAAAACCTAAATTAACAAGCTCATTGGTTACTGTATTTTCAAACGCGCTGTTAATTAAATTATTTGGCGCTGTACCAGCGGGGTGATGTTTATTTTTATACTTAAATGATAAAGATAGCCTTAAACCAGCCTCTTCCATAGACACTTTAATTACTGCATTACTTGCTGTATGCGGTAAAACAGATTGCGTATTGGTAGGATGGGGAATAACACCCGCACCAAAGTTATCTGCAAGCTGTTTATAAATACGGTCGAAATTAGGGCTGTGTATTGCAGGCATGGTTTGTAAGTGGGCTATTTCATCGCCACTTAACGGTGTGCGTATACGGCCAACTTTTAAGTGGTCAAGGTCAAGGTATGTAGGAGGTGTAGTTTTGAGTACCGCCCAATTTTTACTTTGTTCTAAATTAACGACTAATTTTGTAAGCTCTTTTTCTTGTCGCCAATTAAAACTAAGCGCCTGGCCACTTTGAGGCTTTATTGCAGTTCGAGAACGATGCAAAAATAAGCGCTCGGTTGCAATCAACTGCTGTAACGCGCTAAACCCCCATTGACCTTTTAACTCAAGACTACCAACTGCATTTTGTGAACGGATCCAACTATAAAGTCTAAAGTCGCTTTCAAGTAAATCATTTGGCGTTATAAAGCTATTTAATTGCTGGTCGGTTAGATTGCGCCCTAAGGTATAATTTTGGTCTTTGTCGAAATTAGCTATTTTAGGAGATATAAATACTTTTTTATTTTCAACACTTAATACAAAAAGTAGTACTTGAGACGGTGTTGTTGATTCGGTACTTTTAAGTGTACTTAATTCGCTGAACCAATCATTTATAAAATAGTCTTCGCCATACTCACCGGAGTGCTCAATTTTGAGCTTTAACAAAATGGCTGCTAGGTGTAGGCATTTAGATTTGATATTACAGGTACAGTGGGTATCAACAGAATAACCTGTTGGTAATTTACTGATCTCGATTCGCTGATTATAAGAGGCGCCGGTATCACTTTGAACGGTTGAGTCTATCACCGAAAAGTCACTGTTATGTTCTAACCAGGCGATTTTACCATTTTTATAATACGCTTTACCCTTTGCCAACACATTTGGCTTAAACAGTTTATTTATAAAACGCTCAGAAAGAGGAAACTGGGTAGCCTGCTCATTTTTAATTTCTTCAAAAATAGCCAGTAAATCATTTTTTGATAAGTTAGCAGACATGTCACTCAAAGGATTAATTTTTTAAAATAATTTTCCCAGTATATGCCTTATAAGCGCTGAGCTAAAGCACTATTCACAGTAATGTAAACTGGTTGGAGTTGATAGGTTAGTAAAAATTCGGTTTAAGGTGTTAAACAGCAGCGTAATAAAAAACGAACAGTAACCCACAAATAACAAACAAAATATAAACACCTTACACACAGCGCAGGGGCTTTACAGATCATAATTTTACTAAGAGATAAGATAACTACAGAAGAAGGACCAGGAAATGGGTAGTAGTTAGTAAAAAAATGATCTCATTAAGGCTATTTAAGTAAAACAGCTATAACAACACAAACATGGATCAAATTTTTACTAACTAGACAGACTACTAGATCATAGTTTAACTAACTGATAGGAACTAGCAGATCGTTATTTTACTAACTAATTAAATGCACTTAATAACTTGGTCAACTGCTCTAAACGTTTGTCTGTCATCACTTTATTATTAATTTTAATCGACACATCGCCACTTTTTAAGTTTCGTTGCAACATTACATACTCGTTTTCCAACACAGCTTCTTTCTTTGAAGGTGCTTGAGGTTCTGCAGTCAATAACTTAGTGATAGCCATAGCACGCTTGTCGTCACTTGTGATGGCGTTTACCTCAGCGTTACTAGCAACATTAGCTACTAACTGGTTAAAGCTCTCAGCATCACGCTCCTTGGCAATAACAAGCTTTTTAGCGACTTCTCTACCAACGTGATTTGCTGTTGGGTACAAAGCAATAACAGAAGACGGTATTTGCTCATACGCTTTTATTGCGTCTGCAATTGCTGTGTGGGATACACCTTCAATGGCTGCAATTTCGCGATACGATCCTTTTTTACCTTGTTCAAGAAGTTCGTTTTTGGTTTGTTGATAAGCTTGACCTAATTCCCACAAGCTGGGTGCTATATATTGGTCAGACGAAACAGCTAAGATTTTAGCATCTTGCTCTGTGAAATCGCTTGAACTTAAAACAAGATAATCTGCATTACCTAAAATACACGCCATTCTGCGGCGAGAACCAGCGAGTACTAAACTTGTATCTCCTTGCTCCCAAAGCAGAGCAGGATGCTGATTTCGTCCGTCTTCACGAATAGCAGGAAGAATATCCGACACCGATTTTTCATTTAAAAGCGACTGAACACGACGGTTTTTGCCATAAACATGAGTCGTTTTTTCAATATCAGCATGTGAGATTACTTTACAAACAAGGGTAATTTGTCGCGAAGAATCACTCGGTGCTGGCATTTTAATTACATCGCCAGCATTAGCTTGTTCTAAAAGCGCATCAAGGCTGCTATTTCCTACAGCTGTTGCAAATGGGTCTAAGCGGGTGTCGTTTTTACGTTTTTTAGCCATTATTATTTAACATCCTTACTTAGGTGTATTTAATTTTGATTGAGTAGATTGCCAATTGGATCGGATCAGCATTTCAAGTTCGTCAACAACATCTTTAATATTTTCTTGTGCTCGCATAAGAGACTCGCGACTTGCTAAACTGTCTGATGCTTTTTGATCAAAAATGGTATTAAACGATGATGAGCTCGCCGTGATCGCTGAGCTGTGGTTAATTGGGTAACTCATTACTTGGCGACCAAAAGCACTACGTACATCTTTAACAATGTCACGTTGTGAATGGTTACCTTTTACGTAATTAGTAACTAAAAACTGCATAAAGTCCCAACCTTCATGGCCAAGTGCGGCAACAGTATGATAAATCTCACCTAAACGTTTTAAATATTTATTATTAGCATCAAAATCAACAGCTTCTGGATGAACAGGAATTAACATAGCTGTAGATGCCATTAATGCATTATAAAACATAAAGTTAAGGGTAGGGGCAGTGTCGATTAGTAATATGTCGAACTCGTCTTTTACCGGATCAATTACCTTTTCGAGTAATTTGTGATAATGACGTGTTTCTTCATAATTTGATGTGTCTTTGAGTAAAGTGGCGGTTTCGTGTTCAAAGTAAAAGTCATCCATACCGGAAGGTAAAACACGAATATTAGGAATATGTGTTGGTAAAAATGAGCTTGAAACAAATTCTGGCCAGGTTTCACCGTCGTCTAAGTCGATACAATCGCGCATTAGATCCCCAACAGTAATGGGATCGTGTTCACTCGATGGGAAAAAACTAGATGAAGAACCTTGAGGGTCTAAATCTATAATCCCAATTCGGTATCGCTTAATATTAGTAGTGGCAAGTGCCGCTGCAATATTAACCATACTGGTTGTTTTGCCACAGCCCCCTTTGAGTGAATTAATAACAATAACTTGTAGTTTATCACTATCAGAACGGTGATCTGGTTTTATGTCCATAATATCTGCCATTGCAAATATATTAACCAATGTGTAAGCATAATGGCCGTTAGCGCCCCGTTTGATATTCAAATCGTCAAAGTCGCCATTATCATGACGACGTTTTAGTGTACGATTGTTACATCCTAATAAATCAGCGGCTGCTTTTTGGGTGTATGTTCTTAATTCTTTTTCTTCTGATTTAAGATGAGCGCGATAATGTTGAATACGTCCTTCTAATGACTTTTCAGCAACTTCGGCAGTTGCTTTTAAAAGTCGATAGGTATCAAGCGCATTATTGTTAATTGACATACTTTCCTTCCTCAAAGTTAAGCAATTAGTATAATGTCCATTCAAATACCTGTAAACAACTATTTATGACGACATGTGTTTTAAAAAGAAGACATCATAATATAAATTTACACCTTTAATATTGCTTAGTATAAATAAAGAAGTTTAAAGGTGGTTAAATATATAAGGTAATAAAGGTTAAGAGGTTAAAAGTGTAGTTTAACTATATGATAAATATAAATAAACTATAAAAAGTTAGATCAGCATTATACGTGGTTAAGATCAGATCTTTAATAACTAACAGATCAGCATTTTATTAACTGCTAAATAAATTTTATAGTTATACACAGCTTACCCTTAAGGTTATAAACAAATAGGTAGATTAAGATCATGCTTTTACTAAGTAAATTAGAATGTTATGCACCGTTCAATGTAGAAAAAGCAGTAATCAATTGGTATAGATCTGATCTGTAGTAAGTACAGATCAGATCTATGCTAACTAACTAAGTCCTTATCCACAGGCTAGTATGAAAAAGAGCAAATTTGTCGTGCTTTGCAGTCTAAATTTAGCATAGCAGTGGACAAATTTATAACTGAGTTAGTAAAAATGAGATTTGAAATGCACGTGTTAGTATAATAATGATCTTAAATTAAAGAAAAATGCTAGTACTTAGTATAAAACTGATCTGAGTAGATTAATTAGAGCCAGATCACTTTTATACTAACTTAAACATTTAACTTTTTTTGTTTTATGTGTTGTTATTAGCTGTCGCAATAATAAATGGAAATAAGAACAATGAGCCGAAAGGTCAACATCTCGGTAGATAACTTGCCTGATACACTAAGAGGCCAAATTCACGGGGTGGAAAGTGCAATTGATAATGAAAGTTTAGCACTATTTACAGATAACAAAGATGTTCGCATTTCTATTGAGAATGCAGCTCATGGTTTACGTGCCTATTCAAATACATTTAATCATTACGATTTATGGGGACGTTTTGTTCGTTCGGGTCATAAAAAACTTCCATTAGAAGAAGCGCCTAAAAAAACAATCATTACACGTAAAATATCAGAAAAAGTAGATGGTATTTTATACGATGGCGAAATAAAAATAACACCAGCCGTTGTTAGTACCCGCAAAGACGGTGAAGATATTGAATACCTAGTATGGCCATCAGATAGAGAAGAAAAAGTAGAACGAGCTCTTATCCGTTTAGCCTCAAAAGGTAAAATAGTAAAAATAAATTTTAAGTCCGGTATTCAATATGCCGTTGTTTTTTCGATGAACGAATTAGCACAAGAACTTAAAGCCGTTGGTCAGTCCATGCCATATCCTGCAATTAAAGAATCACTTGAAGCACTTCAAGGGTCAAAACTTTCATTTAAATACTCTGCAACAGATACTAAAAATTCAGATATTGATGATTCATTCTACGAGTCAAATATGAATTTTTTATCGTCTTTGCATTTTAGTGGGAAAAAAGGTCAGGGCGGTAATGTTAAATGTGTTGCTTGTTTAAATGCTTTCGTTCATAACATGATCGATAACTTAGAATATAAAGGTTATTATTTTAACAGTGCACAAGAACTAAAGCGTGGTTTATCACGTTGGATGATGCTGCGCTTGTATCACTTATGGCGCTACGCGGCACCGGGTAAAACATATCATTTTAGATTACTTTCTATTATGGAAAAATATGGTTCGATATACTCAACCGACAACATAACAGAAAACAAATTAAAAGCATTACGTCGTGATATGACAACTACCATGAAAGACCTTATAGAAAAGGGTGCCATTTCAGAATACAGCATTACCAATGTTAAAGACGATAAGACCGGTAATATTATAGATTACACCTATGAAATGCATCCGTCAGATCAGTTTTGTGATGAAATACTTACATTGAATAAGCATAACAAACGTATTGAAATTCAAGGCGGTAAACGCATAGTTGAAAATGCCGTTTTAATAGATGAAGATAAAATAGAAGAAATAGTCGAAAAATAGTTTTTTATTTATCTTTGTTATACAAATACTAAAAGGCCACTAAATGTGGCCTTTTTAACATAATTAATTTGTTACTTGTTCAAGGTAAAGCCTATCAACCAGAAAATCATAATCTCGTTTTCGAGGATGACTATCTGGCTTTTCGTAATCTGGTAAGGTTCCTATTTTAACATCGGGCTCTGGGTTTATTAATATAAATGGTAATGCAGCACTAACGTGGTAACGATTTTGTGCAGTGTATCTGATATTTACTTGAGGACTAACTCGAGTAGGGCGTCTTATTCTTAGTTTTTCCTTTTCACCTAAGCTAGCAATCCTCATTTGTTCTTGAGCGACCAGAGATTGCCACTTTTGCTGATCGATCATTCTTGGATTTGTATAACCTGCAGATTTACTCAACATTTCAAGAGCCATCTTTTTAGTGAGGGTTTTAGTTGCATGTTTGTGCATCCATGTAAATCTAACAGAAAAAGGTGATTCACTCTCACTGTGTATTTTTCTGTATGCAGCTAAAGTAATTAAATTTGGTACTGCATTATGAACAGCTTCAAAACGAGCGTCGTTGTTATCAATACTTAGAATACATTCCTTAAATGCTGCTTTAGCTTTATTAACCTGATTAATCCTATCATTGAGTGCCTGTTTATTAGCATTTTTTATAACTAACAAACCAGGGTGCCTTTTAAGTACTCGGCTACTTAACCCTGACTTTGTATACATATCAGTAAATGAATTTAGAATAGCTCGTAGGGCATTATCTCCCGTTAGTTTTGAAACGGGTATACTTTGCGGGACATTATTTTCTTCACTAGTAAGAACCTCAGGCAATTTATAGTATTCAGCTTTTGAGTATTCACATTGTTTGAGTTCATCAATTAACAATGAGGTAAGCTCACTCATTAAATCAAACTGACTTCTTATTTTTATTCTAGAGACCATCACACACCAAGAACACATCTTACTTTAAACAGAAATGATACTAACCTTTTGCTTTGATAGCTACTTCTTAATTAATCATCTGTCGCTCAGATTAACAATCATTATCAATTTGGTATGATGTGTTCTTTCGTATTTGACATATAAGTTATTATTTATATTAAATATTATTAATGTTATAGGTCGGCCGCTTAAACTAGGTTGTGCTCCTTTAGCATATATAAATATAAATACAATCCTTATGATTATAATTTTTAAAATCTAACTGTAAAGTTTAGGATACAATCGATGTAATTTAAGTATGATGTGTTCCTTCTTATTCTGTATATAATATCTGGTATTAAGCTTAGTGTTCTCGAACTCTTTGAAATTAACATTTATAGGTGTAATTAACTGATAGTAAATGGTTTTAATAATAGTTTGATTAAGCTAATTTATGAAATATATACATATGGAAAGTTGTTAATTGGTGTTTATAACTAGCCCATAACAAAATAATTAGTAAATAGTGAATTTAGTACTTGAACAGAGGTACGTGCATACGTTAATTTCAGTACATCAGGTAAAGTAGGAATGAGGAAAGAATATGCAATCGTGGAACCCAAATAGCTGGAGAGAGCTGCCAATACTGCAGCAGCCACAATACCCAGATCAAGACGTGTTAAAATCTGTTGAAGGCCAATTAAAAACTGCACCCCCGTTAGTTTTTGCAGAAGAAACTCGTAGTTTATTTAAGCAACTTGAAGATGTATGTGAAGGCCGTGCATTTTTACTTCAAGGTGGAGACTGTGCAGAATCGTTTAGTGATTTTAATGCAGCAAACATTCGCGACACATTTAAAACAATTTTACAAATGGCTGTAGTTTTAACCTACGGCGGTAAATGCCCAGTTGTAAAAATAGCCCGTATGGCTGGACAGTATGCAAAACCACGTTCTGCTGATTTAGAAACTATTAACGGTGTTTCACTTCCATCATACCGTGGCGACATAATTAACAACATAGACTTCACAGCTGAAGCCCGCATACCCGATCCGCAACGTTTAATGACGGCTTACCACCATAGTGCAGCTACATTAAACTTACTACGTGCATTTGCACAAGGTGGCCTTGCAGATTTACACCAGGTCAATCGCTGGAACATGGGGTTTGTAGCCGCCAATCCTCAAAAGCAAAAGTACCAACAGCTTGCTGATAAAATTCAAGATGCATTAGAGTTTATGGAAGTGTGTGGTATTAATTCGACCATTGCACCAAGCCTTAAAGAGACAGATCTCTACACATCTCACGAAGCATTGTTATTGGGCTATGAAGAAGCACTAACACGACGCGATCACTTATCAGGCGACTGGTATGACTGTTCAGCGCATTTTGTTTGGATCGGTGAGCGCACACGTCAATTAGACCACGCACACATTGAGTTTTTTAAAGGAATTAAAAACCCAATTGGCGTAAAAGTAGGTCCTGGTATGGACCCAGATGAATTAATCCGCCTAATTGATGCATTAAATCCTGACAATATTCCAGGACGATTAACCTTAATTACACGCATGGGGGCAGATGTACTGCCAGAGAAACTACCAGCACTCGTACGTAAAGTACAACAAGAAGGGCGTAAGGTAATTTGGAGTTCAGACCCAATGCATGGCAATACTGAAAAAGCCACCTCTGGATACAAAACGCGTAATTTCGACAATATAATGCGCGAAATCAGCCAGTTTTTCTCTGTTCACAAAGCAGAAGGTTCATATGCAGGTGGCGTTCATCTAGAAATGACAGGTCAGCATGTTACAGAGTGTACCGGCGGAGCATATGGTCTATCAGACGACGATTTAGCACAACGCTACAAAACACAGTGTGACCCACGTCTTAATGCAGACCAAGTATTAGAGTTAGGGTTTTTAGTTGCTGATTTATTAAAAGACGCACGTAAATAAAGTTTAGAACATATAAAAAAGCCGCTTAACAGCGGCTTTTTTGTGGCGTAAATATTTAACTAAGTTAGTACTTACGACGCTCTAAATCCGTATCCATTAATATTTTTGCAGAAATTTCTTCAACAGAATGATGGGTTGAATTGAAGTAGGCAATTTTATGACGCTTGTAAAGCATTTCAACCTCACGTACTTCAATACGACACTGCCTTATAGATGCATATTTAGAGTTGGCCATTCGACGATGCCTAATTGCAGCAAGTCTCTCTGGGTCAATAGTTAGACCAAACAATTTATGTTTATAAGGTACTAAACATTTAGGCAAGCCTTCGCTTTCTAAATCTTCTTCGGTAATAGGGTAGTTTGCTGCTTTAATGCCATATTGCAACGCTAAATATAAGCTCGTTGGGGTTTTACCACTACGGCTAACACCTATTAAAATAATATCAGCCTCGGAAAAGTTTTTGATATTGCCGCCGTCGTCATTCATTAAAGCATAATTCACCGCGTCTATTCTAAAGTCATAACTTTTTTCATGTATAGAGTGTGTACGATGCATTTTTGGTACAGGTGCCACCTGTAATTCTTTTTCAATTTTTTCGCTATACGTGGTCAAAAAATCATATGGGATAGCATCCGCTGACTTTATGATTTCGCTCAAACTATGATTAACAAATGTAAAAAACACAAAGGGCTTTTCACCCGTTTTTGCAGCTGTTGCATTTATTAACGCTTTAATTTCGTGTGCTTTTTCTTCTGTTTCTACGAAAGGAATAGTTTTGTGATTAAAATCGATTGGAAACAAAGATAACGTTGCATGCCCAAACACTTCTGATGTAATTGCTGTTCCATCAGATATATAAAATGCAGTTCTCATAATTAACCTTTTTGTTACTTTTAATCCCTAAAATGGGTTACTCACGGTTTACGCGAGGACTGTTGCCAGTGTAGAATGAAGGTGGCCTTTATAAAAGGTTTTCTTTCTTAACTCTCACAGTTTCAACTACAATTTGTTTTTTGGAGAAAGACCCGTGCAAGAATACGTTCTCTGGTATCAAGAGCTTGGTATGCAAGATGTTCCTCGAGTTGGCGGCAAAAATGCCTCTCTTGGTGAAATGATCTCTAACCTAGCCAACGCTGGTGTACAAGTACCGGGTGGTTTCGCAACAACCGCCGATGCTTTTAATGAGTTTTTAGACCAATCAGGACTCAATGCCAAAATTCATGACATCTTAGATACTCTCGATGTTGATGATGTAAATACACTCGCCAAAGTAGGTGCCGATATCCGCCAGTGGATAATCGATACACCATTCCAACCAAATTTAGACCAAGCCATTCGCGATGCATACAGCCAACTTCATGGCGATACATCAGCTGATGTGTCATTTGCTGTACGTTCATCAGCAACCGCTGAAGATATGCCAGACGCATCTTTTGCAGGCCAACAAGAAACATTTTTAAATGTTGTTGGTATCGATTCGGTTATGGTTGCTATAAAGCATGTATTTGCATCTTTGTTTAACGACCGCGCAATTTCTTATCGTGTTCACCAAGGTTATGATCACCGTGGTGTTGCATTATCAGCAGGCATACAGCGTATGGTACGCTCTGATAAATCAGCATCTGGCGTTATGTTCAGTATCGACACTGAATCTGGCTTTGAAGATGTTGTATTTGTAACCTCAAGCTACGGTTTAGGTGAAATGGTTGTACAGGGTGCTGTTAACCCAGACGAATTTTATGTACATAAACCAACATTACTAAAAGATAAGCCATCAGTAGTGCGTCGTAATATTGGCTCTAAAGCCATTCAAATGATTTATTCAAACGACAAAGCACATGGTAAACAAGTAGAAATAGTTGACGTAAACCCTGAACTTTCTAACAAATTTTCGATTACAGATGAAGAAGTACAAGACCTTGCCAAGCAAGCTGTAATCATTGAAAAACATTACGGTCGTCCTATGGACATCGAATGGGCAAAAGACGGCAACGACGGCAAACTATATATAGTACAAGCTCGTCCAGAAACTGTGCGTTCAAACGAAGATACAAATGTAATGGAGCGTTTTCAGTTAAACGGTTCAAGTAACGTTATTGTAGAAGGTCGTGCAATTGGTCATAAAATTGGTAGCGGTGTTGTACGTGTTCTTGACTCGATTGATGAAATGGATCAAGTGCAAGTTGGTGATATTTTAGTCACCGACATGACCGACCCAGACTGGGAACCTATCATGAAGCGTGCAGCAGCGATTGTTACAAATCGTGGTGGCCGCACATGTCACGCAGCAATCATAGCTCGTGAACTGGGTATCCCTGCAGTTGTAGGATGTGGCAATGCAACCGACTTAATCAAAGCTGGTCAAGAAGTCACTGTCTCATGTGCCGAAGGCGATACTGGTTTCATTTACGAAGGTATTTTAGACTTTGAAGTGCTTACTTCACGTGTTGACGAAATGCCAAACCTACCAATGAAAGTAATGATGAACGTTGGTAACCCGGACCGCGCATTCGACTTTGCACGTTTGCCGCACTCAGGTGTTGGCCTTGCACGTGTTGAATTCATCATAAACCGTATGATTGGCGTGCATCCAAAAGCTTTATTAAATTTCGACGCACAAACAGATGCCCTTAAAGAAGAAATAACCGACATGATTGCTGGTTACGATTCACCAGTAGAGTTTTATATTTCAAAACTTGTTGAAGGTATTTCTACGCTAGGTTGTGCGTTTGCTCCCGAGCGAGTAATTGTTCGTATGTCTGATTTTAAATCAAACGAGTACGCTAACTTAGTGGGTGGCCAACAATACGAACCTGAAGAAGAAAACCCAATGATTGGTTTTCGTGGTGCAGCACGTTATATATCTGAAGACTTCCGCGACTGTTTTGCACTAGAGTGTGAAGCAATCAAGCGTGTACGCAATACTATGGACATGACTAACATTGAGATCATGATTCCATTCGTACGTACACTTGAAGAAGGTAAACGCGTAATTGAATTACTAGAAGAGCATGGCCTAAAACGTGGCGAAAATGGTCTTAAAGTAATTATGATGTGTGAGCTGCCGTCAAATGCATTACTTGCCGAAGAGTTCTTAGAGCACTTTGACGGTTTTTCAATTGGATCTAACGATTTAACACAGTTAACACTAGGTTTAGACCGAGATTCTGGTTTAATTGCTCATTTGTTTGACGAGCGTGACCCAGCAATTAAAAAGCTTCTTTCTATGGCAATTCAAACAGCCAAAGCAAAAGGAAAATATGTAGGTATTTGTGGACAAGGTCCTTCAGATCACGAAGACTTTGCTGCATGGTTAGTTGACCAAGGTATAGACTCAGTATCATTAAACCCAGATACAGTAATCGAAACTTGGTTATACTTAGCTAAAAAATTAGCTTAGTAACCTGTTATAGCTATGTAAAAGCCAGCATATATTGCTGGCTTTTTTGTTGGTCAATTTATTTTAACTGCGTGCTAATTTTTTATCTAAATACTGACACGATTTAGTCAGTGCTTTTTGGCAAAGGGTCAAATAATAACGCGCTTTTGGGTAATAAAACGAATAACACAATAAACCAGCCATAAAAAATATAAGTGATGGACCAGGTACAACCGCAAATATTAATCCTAATAAAATAAATAACGCACCCATGATCTGTAATACAATTTTTTTCATATAAATGACCTCTCATGTAGTTAACTTGATTATAATTACAGCAGCGCTTAAATCGACTAAAAGAGTGTTACAAACTGTAAATTCTTCAATTTCTATTAGCAATCAGCATGATATAATTAACCAAATGTCTAAAAGTATGCCGTTATGATCGCAACAATTACTCAGCAAGATGCCGCGTCAGACCTTGTCGCAAATTACCTAAATACATTACAAAAGCAAGGCTTTACCGGTGATACCGATGCAAGTTATGCAACACGTATTACCGCTTCAACCGATAACAGTATTTACCAGCAATTGCCTCAAGGTGTCATTTTTCCCAAAAATGAAAAAGACATTCAACTTGCTTTGCAAACTGCATCACGGGACCCTTTTTTATCATTAACATTTGGACCGCGCGGTGGTGGAACTGGCACTAATGGTCAGTCTTTAACACCAGGTATCGTTGTTGATTTATCACGCTACATGCGTGAAATTCTCGAAATTAATGTCGAAGAAGGGTGGGTTCGGGTTCAAACTGGCGTAATAAAAGATCAGCTAAATGACTTTTTGAGACCTTATGGATTTTTCTTTTCTCCCGACTTATCTACCAGTAATCGTGCAACTATAGGCGGTATGATCAGCACCGATGCTTCAGGGCAAGGTTCACTTGTTTACGGTAAAACAAGCGAACATGTTTTAGGCCTTACAACCTATTTAGTAGACGGTACACCAATGAGTACCGCTCCAATAAACGTCGAAAAAGCAAAAATAATTGCAGAGCAAGACACGCTAGTTGGCACAATATATAAAACTGTACTTAATATAGCCATTGATGAACGTGATGCTATTTTAAATAAGTTTCCTCGGTTAAATCGTTTTTTAACCGGCTATGACTTAGAACACGTCCTAAGTGATGACTTACTTACTTTTGATATGAGCCGTTTAATAACAGGTTCAGAAGGTTCACTAGGTATTGTCACCGAGGCAAAATTAAACCTTACACCGATTGCCGAATTTAAAACACTTATAAATATTAAATACGATAGCTTTGATTCAGCACTTCGACACTCTCCATTTTTAGTTGATGCCCGTGCAACTTCAGTTGAAACTGTCGATAGCAAAGTATTAAACCTTGCTCGCGAGGATATCATTTGGCATTCAGTATCGGACTTAATAACCGATGTACCAAATAAAGATATGCAAGGGCTCAATATGGTTGAGTTTAATGCAGTATCACCCGACGATATAAAAGACAAAGTAAACACACTTTGTACATTGTTAGATGAATGTGTAGCCAATCAAACCAATGGTGTAATAGGCTACCAGCTAACAAATGATAAAAGTGACATTTTAAAAATTTACGCAATGCGTAAAAAGTCAGTTGGTTTACTTGGAAACGTAAAAGGCAGCCAAAAGCCATTGGCCTTTGCAGAAGATACTGCAGTACCGCCTGAAAATTTAGCCGACTATATAGTTGAGTTTAGAGCCTTACTCGACAGTCATAATCTACAATATGGTATGTTTGGCCATGTTGATGCCGGTGTTTTGCATGTAAGACCCGCACTGGATATGTGCGATCCTGAACAAGAAAAACTTTTACGTACCATTTCAGATGAAGTTGTTAAACTCACAGCTAAGTATGGCGGTTTAATGTGGGGCGAACATGGTAAAGGCTACCGAAGTGAATATGGGCCTGAGTTTTTTGGCGAACATTTATTTACCCAACTTCGTATAATCAAAACAGCGTTCGACCCATATAACCGAATAAACCCAGGAAAAATATGCACACCTATCGATAGTGAAGACTCACTAGTTAGTGTTGATGGGCAAAAACGATCGTGGTTCGACAAACAAATTTCAATCGATGTTAAAACGAGTTTTAACAACGCCATGACCTGTAACGGAAATGGTATTTGTTTTAATTATGATGAAAACTCACCAATGTGTCCGTCGTATAAAGTCACAGGCGATCGCCGTAACTCACCAAAAGGGCGAGCAAGTTTAATGCGTGAATGGCTACGCCTTCAAGAATCTAAAAACATAGATCTACTGGGTGTAGAAAAAGAATTAAATAAAGGTGAAGTAATTACCTGGTGGGAAAGGTTTGTACATAGCCGCGAAAAAAAGAAAGGCATTTACGATTTTTCACACGAAGTAAAAGCATCTATGGATGAATGTTTAGCCTGTAAAGCATGTACAACTGCTTGCCCTATTAAAGTGGATGTACCTACTTTTCGTGCTCGCTTTTTAAATTATTATCACAGTTATTATGCGCGTCCACTCAAAGATTACTTAGTGGGTAATATTGAAAGTAGCGCGCCACTTATGGCTAAATTCGGTAAAATAATAAATCCAATTGTTAAAACAAAATTTGTTAGCAGCGTAATTAAAAACACGGTGGGTTACGTTGATACACCACAACTTAGCATTCCGTCATTAGCAAAACGGATAAACAAAGCACAGCAATTTAATTTTGAATTTTTAAATAATTTAACTGCCGAACAACAAAGTGAATATGTTTTAATAGTTCAAGATCCGTTCACTAGCTTTTATGAAGCCGAACTAGTTGAAAGTTTTATAACCTTAATTGCTCAACTTGGTAAAAAACCAATGTTGTTACCCTTTAAACCCAATGGTAAACCGCAACATGTAAAAGGTTTTTTGCACGAATTTAAAGTAACTGCCAAAAATGCCGCAGAATTTTTAAATCAGTTAAACGATATTAATGCGCCACTAGTGGGATTAGATGCGTCTTTGGTTATGTGTTATCGCGATGAATACAACACAATTTTAGAAAATAACCGCGGCGATTTTAACGTACAACTTGCTCACGAATGGTTAGAAACGCAATCTTTTAAAGGGCTAACTGCAAATAATAATAATGAAACTGAATTTATATTATTAAGTCACTGCACAGAAACGACATCTTTGCCAAAAGCAGCTAATGTTTGGAAATCTATATTTGCTGATATCGGACTAACTTTAAATACAACTAATACCGGTTGCTGTGGTATGGCGGGTACTTACGGACATGAAGCACAAAATCAAGATAACTCACGCGCACTTTACGAAATGAGTTGGAAACCCATAGTTGAAAAAACTAAATCAGAGCAACTTTTGTCAACTGGGTTTTCGTGCCGTAGCCAAGTAAAACGCTATGAAAAGTTTAAGCCTAAACATCCTATCGAATTACTTGCCCATGTACTAAGTTAAAATTTTTTAAATATATTTAAAAGGCGTAACTTAAATTTAGTTACGCCTTTTTTATTTTACTTTGCATTTTTAAAACTATCAGCAATCGGTTTTGTACTAATGCCATGAATAAATACACTAAACAAAATTGTAGTCATGGCAATGCTCGCAATCTGAAATTTATTTTCTATTTGCTCATCAATCACCATAAGCGTAAATACAATTGAGGCCAACCCTCTTGGCCCAAACCATGCAAAAGTAAAACGCTCTTTTAAATTTAAAGATGTAAAAAGTAGTGACAACATTACAGGTATAATTCTTATCAATGTAGTACTTAATAATGCATACGTTACTATTTCAAAATTTAATTTTGGCAATACTAAATAAGCACATTCATAACCGAACAAACACCAAATCATCAGAGACGTAAAGTCAGCAATATGTTCTGAATCTTCTATTAATTCAGTACGCACTGTTTTAGTTGAAAACTTATCAAACAATAAACCCGCTACAAACACAGCAATAAAACCACTGCCATGCAAATATTGGGTAACAGAAAATACCGCCATTGCAAAACCTAATAACAAAAATGGGCTAGTGTTTTGAGCAAAGTAATGCCGCTTCATTGCAAAATTTAAACTCGGAATAAAAATCGAAATACTCGTTATAGCAACAAGTAATGCAATACCTAACTCTCTTGAAAATACACTCACTACATGAGAGGTTGTAATTGCCGACTCAGGATTTTTTGCCAATAAAATAAATATTAAAAATACGGGTACACATAATCCATCATTTAATCCGCTTTCGGTATTGATACCTTCACGAATTTTTTCGGGCACTTCACTGCTTGATAGTAATCCTTTGCTAAGTGCTGCATCTGTTGGCGTTAAAATAATAGCAATTAATGCCGCTTGAATTAACGAAAGCTCAGCAAACAAAAATAAACCAACTGCAATTCCCAGTAATAATGTTAAGGGGAGGGCAACAAATAATAATAAGCCAGGATATTGAAAACTATGCCTTAATACACTTAGTTTAGATTTAGCCGCATCCGAAAATAAAAATATACTCAAAGTTAATTCTATAAACGGCAGTAATAAATCAACGCCCGCTTTTAACTCACCACCATTATTAGGCACTAAATTGGCTAATGTAATACCGCCAATAACAAAAAACATTGGGCCCGTTACTTCTGTTTTTTCTAGTTGGCGAAGCGTCAACGAATATATTAAAAACAAAGCGCCTATAAACGCTATCACTAAGTAGGTCATTAAATTTTCCTTTTAGCTCCAGATTTTGCTCGCTCTTTAATATTTGTTTGAATATAAATTTGATCGGTGGTCGCAATTTTTGCATGTCCTAAATCTTCAGATAAATGCTTAAGTGGCCGCGTTTGCGCATCGTGTGTTGCTCCTGTATGCCGCAGCCAATGGGCAGTTGCTGCACCTAATTGCTCAGCATCATCTTTAAAACCATCATCCAACAATGATTGTTGCGCATAATCAAAACTTTGTTGAACTAATCGCCTAATTTGCCTAACAGTCATACCACCTTGGCCTCTAATTTTATGAACCAGTGGCTCGGCTTCATCAACGCGGGGAAGGGCAGGCAGTCCTCTGTATAATCTATAACGTTTTAAATATTCAACAAAATCATCACTTAACGTAACATCTCGTAGCTTGTTACCTTTACCCATTATTCGTAAAAACCAAAAGCCGTCGTTATCTTGCCAAAAGTGAGACATAACCGGTGACCACTGAGGTCGCTCCGATAATTCAGAAATTCTTAAATATAATCCCTTTAAACACGCTAGGGTAAATAAGTTTCGTTCTAAATCTGGGTTTTGTTCACATAAATCGCGAGTTACTCCAAATACATACTCCCATTGTATATCGCTTAATGTGTCTGGGATCTGAATTTGAGATTGCACAACTAAATACGGGCTATTTTTTTTCACTACTGGTACAAAGTTGGCAAAGGTTTTTTCTTCAAGTAATGAAAATTTATAAAATACATTAAGCGCTGTGAACATAGCCGACAATGTTTGTTGGCTAGCCGTAGATTCTTTAAGCATAAAAGGGCGCCAGTTTTTATTTAATCGGCGAATGCCTTGCTCATCTTTATAACGCCACTGAACAGAAGTCGATGCCCACTTTTTATCGGGTTCAACCATAAAATCAACATAGGCTTCAATATCTTCACGTTTTAATTCGAATACTGACTTTTCGGCAATTAACCACGACCATAAATAAAACCGTTCAAGTTCGTTTCTAAATCGACTGTATGTTGCTTCTGATTTTCGGCCATAGACATATAAAAATTGATATAAAAATTTAAGATCCGATTCTGATTCAGTTACAGTCAAGGCAACTTGCTGTATAAAGGTTGCAAGTTCTGGGTATTCCGAATTAAGAGTACCGTCATCAAGATGAGCAATTTGATACCTTAATTGTTTTAACGTATCGACCAACGCAACGAGCATAGTATATAAATATTCAATCAAATAAGTTAGTTACAGAATAACTTTTAAGTCCGATACTGTCTAGTATTGGACATAGTAAATAACTGTTTATTTTAGGCTATGCTTAAATGGCCATGCCAAACCTTATTAAGGAAAAGTTATGAAACAAGTTAGTATATTATTTTTACTTACACTCTCGTTAATACTCACAGGTTGTGCGACTACCGGTAGTGCATCTCCTAGTGAAAAACGTTCTTTAGTTCAAAGTATGAAAAGTAACACACTTAGTAAACTTTATACTAAAAAGCCAGATGTTAAAACGCAAATAGCAAACTCTGCTGGTTATGCTGTTTTTGATAACGCGAATGTTAACGTTATTCTTGCTAGTTTTGGTGGTGGTTATGGCGTAGTAAAAAATAACCTAACAGGTAAATCTACTTACATGAACATGGGTGAAGCTGGTTTAGGGTTAGGTTTAGGTGTTAAAGATTTTAATGTAGTTATGGTTTTTCATACCCAAGCAGCAGTAAATAGATTTATTGAACACGGTTGGGCATTTGGTGGGAACGCAGATGCTGCAGCAAAATACGAAGATAAAGGTGGAGCATTGGTGGCCGAAGCCATTGCAGACCAAGTTACTGTCTATTCTGTAACCGAAAATGGGCTTGCTCTACAAGCTGTTCTAAAAGGGACTAAGTTTTGGGTAGATTCTGAGCTAAATTAATCGTTAATAACTCTCCTAAAAGCGGGCTGATTTGTATAATCACGCTCGCTTTATTATTAATATCATAATTTAACATAACGTAATTTATGGGTTATTAGTAACTACTTTAAGATTGTCTTCTAACGATGTATAAGTCACCAGAAATTAAAATTTTTTGTTTAGTTCATTGAGCTATTTTACTTATTTTTATTTCGTTATTAATCTCATTAGCTTCCATTTTGAAAGCTATATCTCTTATATTACCAATGTCTAGATTAATTGCATCGTCAGAAATATTATTAGGATAAAATGCAAATCTGTATTCTTTTTGATGGGAAAACTCTATTCTTTTTTTAAATATCGCATCATCATCTGTGAATTTTCCTGAGAATATTTTTGGGTCGTAATATTCGATTAAACCAGCTCTTAAATCCAATTGCTGTTGATCAGCCTTATTAAGTACTCTATTCATAAATTCTTGTACATTTGTCACAATTACAGCTTTTCTACCCAGCCCCAAACAGCTTTCTGATATTTTTAATTGTTCAATTAATTTTGGTATATTTTCTTGAGTCAATTCAAAATTTTCTGTTTGATATGATGCATACAAACAGAAGATGTTAACATTATCATGGCTGTTCATTTTTATTGATACATTACCTACTACATCCTTTAAAGTAACACCATTTATTTCAATTTTTAACTCTTCTGCTTTGTACCAACTAATAACTCCTTCGTGCCTATCACCTCTATTTCCTTCAGCTTTATCATAAAGTTTTCTAAAATAAGATATCTTTTTTGAGTGAAGTATCCCATCTAAAAACATTTCAGCATGTTTATCTTCATCAAAAATTTTTATTAAAAAGTATATATACTTATCCATATCAATCCTTATTTATATTTATAGTTCCTACCAGATTCAATCTATTATCGTTAAATTAAACATCTTATATTCTAAGAGTACATAATTTCAAATGGTTAACTTCCCATAAATATATTATCCAGATAAGTCAAACTAGAACCCGACTTAAGTTTTTATTTTATTACCTCCTACCTTCTCCCTGAATATTACAAAATATCGTAGTTCATGTATTTTCATTAATTAAATTATTAATATAGCTTCAAATAAAATTATCATTATCTAATTTTTTCATCTAACGCTTCAGCCAACTTTTCAGTTTCACTAAACACGGTATTCCAATATTTAATACGCGTGTCGGCATCAAGATCGGTAAAGTCGTTTCTATCTGGAATTTTTCCGTAAGGTAAACCGGCTATAAATTCTTTTGATGGGGTGATCATCACTACATTATCGTAATTTTGTGATGCTACTTTACGTTTTAAATTTTTATCAAACCACCCTGCTTTTGGCTCGCTGTTAAAATGCGGATATAAAATTAAGCCTGGGTTATTAATTTTTAAATCAAAGTGGTAGTCAATTATTCCGCCATCGCGGTACATACCTTGTGGCGAGCCTGCAATATTTTTTATGCCTTGCATAACAAGCGGTATAGAGCCGGATGCAAGTAAGGCATCTTTTAAATTTGTTTGGTTAAGTGCTATGTTTTGCGTTTTAAAATTATAACTGTCGGTTATTGATAAATTGCTGTTTGGCGCGCCAAAAATAAATCGCTCGTACTGCGAGCCTAATAATTTTCGATTAATTCTGTTAAGCATGTAACTTTTTGATAAACCTAAAAGCTGAATTAATTTATTTTCGCTGGCTATAAAGCCATTAGATTTAGCGACTATAAAATGTGCTTTAAATACGGGGTTATTTATTATTTCGGTAACGCCGTTATCGCCAAATACATCTTCAAGTAATGCGCGGGCTTTAATTGTAATTTCGGCTGGTGTTGGTTTATTACTTGAATAACGCGTTTGAGAATACGATGTTGCTAAACGCTCAATGGCGGCAACCGGGTCGTTTTGTGCAAAACACGCAGAACGAAAAGCCCCTGCAGATGAGCCAATTAAATTAAGCGGTTGGGTTCGATTTTTAAAAAATTCACCAAAAATATATTTGTCTAATCCAAATAAAGTAAACCATTTAGGCCCACCACTTGCGCCTAAAAATGAAGTAAATAGCTCAGGCTTAAAGCCTTCCTCGTTTATTATTTTTGCTGCGTTCTTCCCTGCGACAATGTCGATCATGTCTGTATTTTTACCTTTTATATATGTATTTTAAACTCTTTAACGCGCTACAAATGTGAATAGTTATGCGAAATTAAAAAGCGGTTTTATGCTGCCATAAAACCGCTATTTGTAGTTAAAGTTAGCTAAAATACATGAATTAATCCCAAATACCGTCTTCGCATTTTCCCTGAACTTTTACATCTTTCACTTTAAATTCGGGTTCTATACCTTTGTCTCTTTGCGTGTGGTAATCGTGCGTTACAGACAAAATAGTAGGCGTTAACAGTATGATAGCGATTACGTTAACGACTGTCATTAACCCTAACGCAATATCGGCTAAATCCCATACTTCTTTTAATGTGGCCGATGCGCCCCACAACATCATTGATAAATATAGTAAGGTGTAAATACCACGCCCTACTTTGTTATCAAGCTTAAATAGATGTAAGTTACTTTCAGCGTAGGCGTAGTTAGCTACCACCGAAGTAAAGGCAAATAATGTAATGGCTGCTGCTACAAAGTACACGCCACCTTGCGCCAAATGCGCGGTCATAGCGCTTTGTGTTAAACGTATGCCTTCCATTTCGCCGCTTATGTCTATATCAGCTAATAAAATAACCACGGCAGTACAACTACAAAGTACGATTGTATCGAAAAACACACCAAGCATTTGTATGTAGCCCTGTGTTACAGGGTGATTAGGAATAGGGCTAGCACTTGCACTGGCATGCGGTACACTCCCTGCACCCGCTTCGTTAGAATATAAACCGCGTTGAATACCATTTTTAATGGCAGCCCCCATCGCGCCTGCGCCCGCTTCTTGTAATCCAAAGGCTGACAAAAATATATCTTTTAGCATGGCCGGTACTTGAGTAAAGTTTATAACGGTAATAATAACGGCCGCTAATACAAAAATAATGCCCATAATGGGCACTACGCGCTCTGCAAACCGGGCAATGGCTTTAAAGCCGCCTAATATAATTGAGCCTGCAAGGACTGTAATAACAATACCTGAGTAAAACGTGGGTACTTCAAATGCGTAGTTTAGTGCATCAGTAATCGTATTGGTTTGCATTGCGCTAAAAGTAAACCCGTACCCCAAAAATAAGCACGCGGCAAATACAATTGCGAATGCACGGCTTCCCAGCCCTTGTTGAATGTAATACGCAGGGCCACCTCTAAATTCGCCGTTACTATCGCGAATTTTATACACTTGGCCTAGTATACTTTCTGCAAATCCGGTTGCCATGCCCAATATAGCAATGACCCACATCCAAAATATTGCACCACTGCCACCAAGCGATATAGCGACTGCAACACCGGCTAAATTACCCGTACCTACCCGAGCACAAAGCCCTGTACACAATGCCTGAAATGACGAAATATCGTTTTTATTACATTTACTGCTGCCTTTTAATAGGCTAAACATATGCTTAAATTTAACTATTTGAATTGCTTTTAAACGCACAGAAAACCATACGCCGGTGAAAAGTAAAATATAAATGAGTACCTGACCTTCTCCCCACAAAAGGTTATTTACACTTTTTACTACCGTATCGAACATTGCGGATTCCTTATTATATTTTTATAGTTATGCGCTTTAACATAGGCATTTTAAAATGTACTGGCAACGCTTAATATTTTATTCGTAATAAAGGCAACCATGTTGCCTTTAGCTTTTGTTATTTGCTTTGTAAATGTACCCCTGCAATCATACATCTTACTGAACCACCAGCAGACTCAATGGTAGGTATGGGCAAAGGCACCAGTTTAGCCGTTTTTTGTATTGCAATTATTTGCTCGGCTGTAAGCGCATTATAGGCGGTTTGTGACAGCGCTAAAATTCGCCCATTTTTACCTTGTAATTCAATGGCATTCCCGCAAAAGTTATTTATTTGCTCAACCGACAAATCAATTACTTCGTGATGGCTTTGTAAAAAATGCCCTACCAGCTCACTGCGTTGGTCTTCAGGCACCATATTTAAGCCAATCATTACAAACTTGCTAGCCACACACATTAGTACATTAGTGTGATACACCGCTATACCTTGCTCGTCAGTTGCGTTAAACACAACCGGCTTAAACGAAAGTAAATTACACACCGTATTAACGACCGACCTTGTTGTGCGTTTAGATTCTACCGCGTAGGCAAGTTTATATTGGTGATCGAGCACCAGTGATCCGGTACCTTCCAGAAATGAATTTTCTTCCGCTAAATGCGCATAATCAGTCACTACCGCCACTTTATAGTGATCCGTTAAAAAATCAATTATATCTTTACGATATTCTAATCTTCTGTTTTCAACAAACATTGGGTAAATAATTAATTGCCCATTTTCATGCGTAGAAAACCAGTTGTTTGGAAAAACCGAGTCGGGTGTGTGTGTTTGCTCATCTTCAAATAAATGAACGGTTACACCTTCGCTTTGTAGTAACTCAACCGCGTGGGTCACCTCTTTAAATGCTTGCTCGCTTTCATTTTTTACTTCACATTCGCTTTGAAATGCATTGTCGAGCATGGTTTGTGGATTAGAAGTAAAGTGATGCGGACGAACCATAACAACCGCGCTCGGTGCTTGTTGTGTTAGGCTCATGCTGCATTCTCTTTATCTTTATGCGGTATTTCAAGAACTGAAAATAAATTGCGCGGGTCGCCCTGCTGAGTGATCAGGTCAAGTATTTCGTATTCTCCTGACTTAATAAGCTGCTCTCGAATATACACTAACGCGCTAAAGTCTTCGCTTGCAAAGCCTACACCGTCAAAAATAGTAAGCTCTTTTTCGCATGTACGACCAAGGTGCTGTTTATTAATTACTTTATGAAATTCGGTTACAGCAAAACACCTGCTCATTTGTTGAATCTCGCCCTCTACTCTAGTTTGTGGTTCGTACTCTACAAATACATTAGCACGTTCCAGCAACGCTGAATCAAGCTCAGTTTTTCCAGGACAATCGCCTCCAATTGCATTAATATGAACACCTTGTGGGATCATATCGTTTGTTAAAATGGTTGCGTTGGTTTTATCGGCCGTGCATGTGGTAATTATGTGCGCGCCCTTTATTGCTTCCTCTACACTTTCACAGATAGTCACGGTTAAGCCTTTATTGCTTAAGTTATTAAATGCTTTTTGAGAAGCTGCTTCGTCTATATCGTATAAACGAATGTGTGTAATACCTAATACCGCTTTAAATGCTAAAGCCTGAAATTCTGACTGAGCCCCATTACCAATCAGAGTTAAGGTTGTTGAGTTTTTTGGTGCTAAATAAGTAGCCACCAGCGCTGATGTTGCAGCAGTGCGTAGTGCGGTTAATAAGCACATTTCGCTAATCATTACTGGGTAGCCGCTATCAACATCTGACAAAATACCAAAAGCCGCAACCGTTTGAAGTTCCTTAAACGTGTTTTTTGGATGGCCATTGACATATTTACAGCTAAACATTTTTCCATCACTTACCGGCATAAGCTCTATTACACCATCCGGAGAGTGAGCTGCATAACGCGGCGATTTATCAAACTCATGCCACCGAGCAAAGTCGTGTTTTAACGTGTTAGTTAGGCTAACTAATACGTTTTCTATTCCTAATGTATTTATTAGCTTAGTCATAGCTTGAACACTTACAAATGGAACGCCTTGTTTTGGCTCTGCTATAAAATGACTCATGACTACCTCTGTAATAATAATATGAACTAATTAAAATAAGTTTATCGACTACAGATGCTATTTAATATGGTAATACTTTATACAAATAGTAGTGATTTTTATCAATTTGCTATGCATAAATGTAAAATTTTAGTATTTTGTATAAAAAACAACTAGAGGTAAGCGAATGGTCCCTTACATTTACGACTCATTAGATAACGCCTTAATAGCCGAATTAAGAAAAGATGGCCGTGCTTCTATTTCAGCCCTAGCCGATGTTTTAAAGGTGTCGCGCGGGACAGTACAAAATCGTTTAGACCGTTTAGTTTCATCGGGCGCTATATTAGGCTTTACGGTGCGTGTACACGAACACATAGAAACCGAAGCTGTAAGAGCAATAATGATGGTGGAAGTGGTGGGTAAATCTACATCGCAGGTAATTAAAACTCTGCGGGGCATACCAGAGCTCACTAAATTACATACCACTAACGGCGCCTGGGATTTAGTAGCAGAAATACAGGCGGCAAATTTAGGTGAGTTTGATGGCGTACTCAGGCAAGTGCGCGAAATAGAAGGCATTTTAAATAGCGAAACCAGTATATTATTATCATCTACTTAGGTTTTATTAACGCTATGTTTTACTTAAAGTATTTAAGGCAATACTCGATTTATTTATTAGGTAATGGAGTAGGCAATGAATAAGCTTTCTATTCGGTATTATTCGCAAGATATAAAGCGCCACCAGCATAATTACTATCAACTCGTTTTACCCCTACACGGGGAAATTTTCATAACGTTAAATAATGACTTTAAAACAACGGTGAGTACGGGCAGTTGTATCGTTATAGAGAAAAATGTAGTGCATGCTTTTACGGCCGATGAAGCCGCGCGTTTTATTGTGGCAGATTTAGACGCGCTTCCTGATAACCTTATTAACCTTTTATGCCCTAAAATCCCAATAGATAGCCGTTTATTAAGTTACTTACAGTTTATAGAGCAGCAACTGCTCGTTGTTAGCGATGAAAAGCTTACTAATTCAACTTTTGATTTATTTTACTTATTACTTTGTGAGCAAAGTAGCCACAGTAATATTGATAAGCGAATAGATAATGTAATAACCATTGTTAAGCAAAATTTAGCCTACCCCTACACGTTAAAAGAGCTGGCCGATATAGCCTGTTTAAGCGTTACGCAATTTAAAACTGTGTTTAAAAAAAGTACCACTATGAGTGCACTGCAATATTTAACTATGTTGCGAATGCAGCACGCTCGCGCCCTTTTAACCCATTCAGACTTACCGATTGCTTTAGTAGGCGAGCGCATTGGTTATAACGATGCCTCTGCGTTTAGCCGCCGGTTTCATTTATACTTTGGACAGCCACCTAAGGCGTTTGCAAAGCAGTAATTTAGATAACCTACACACGAGATGATAAATAAAGCTCAAGCAGAGAGTAGGTTAAATAGCGTCAGAGCAAACAATAATACCGTCTTTTTAGCATATTTTTATAAACCTATATTGATACACTCAGTACATAGTATTTACGGAGGGTAATTAATGGCAACACACATAGGTTTTTTAGCAATATTTTCGTGGGGGCTTTTAGCATTACTAGGTAATTTAACCAAAGCGATCCCTGCTTTTCAGTTACTTTTTATGTGCTTTGCACTTTCTTTTATTATTTTATTAGTAAAACGTTTTGCTACAAAACAACCATTATTGACCCCTCCAAAGCTTTCTAAAAAACAAATTGTAATAGGTGTTACCGGCTTATTTGGTTTTCACTTTTGTTATTTTATGGCTTTAAAATACGGTCCTTTAATTGAGGTAAGTTTAATAGTGTATCTTTGGCCATTATTACTGGGTGTATTTGTGGCTACCCCTGGGTCTAAATTTAAAGCAATATTGGGCGGATTACTGGGATTTTTAGGCACGCTTAGTTTAATTACCGATGGCAGTGGGTTATCTATCAATAGTGAGTATTACTTAGGGTATTTTTTTGCAGGTTGCTGCGCAGTATTGTGGTCTAGTTATTCTTATTTAATGTCGCAATTTAATAGCCATGTAGATGACATAGGCTGGCTTTCACTTATTGTGGCTGTGCTTGCCCTTTGTGCATATTTTTATTTCGAAACAACCGTTACTAGTTTGTCTGTTTCACAATGGCTAGGCGCTATTTTATTAGGATTAGGCCCAGTGGGAGGTGCATTTTATTTATGGGATCATGGTTTAAAATTTGGTAACCGCTCTCTATTAGCCTCGTTAAGTTTTTTAACGCCGGTGCTTTCTACTTTTATTTTAATACTCGCCTCGCAGGCTCCCTTTAGTTGGTCAGTATTTATTGCTTTAGCGCTTATTTTATTAGGCGCGGCAATTAGCAATAAAAAGCCATCGATAAATCTAAAAAAAGCATCGCTTTAATTTTACCAAGGCACTTTACTAACGCTTAAACTTAAGTGGTAATTTAAGTTTAAGCGTTAATCACAGCTACATGGCGTAGCTGTGTGCGTAATCTACAATACGTGCATTTTGGCTTTTTAAGTATTCTCGGCCTGCTTTTACACCAAGCTTATGATCTTTACGTAGATCGTCGTTTGTACTGCCTAATAATTTGCTGTGCAGTGTTTCGTCTGCAAAAATTTGTATAATTTCTACATCACTTGGCGGGTTTGCCATAAAGTTTAGCTCGTCTAAGTAAGCTTGTTCGTGCTGAATTAGGTAGTCGAGTGTTTTTGGGCAGTAACCGGCAGCTGTAGCAAGCGATCTAAGCTTTTGAACCCACGCAGATTGCGCTTGAAAATCAGCATCTACCGTTCTAATAACCACAATTTTACGTGCCCCACGGTTATACGCTTCGCGTACTGGTAATGGTGCTGCTAGCCCACCATCAAGAAAAAAATCTTCTTGGGCTTTGTTTATTTGCGTGGTTTCGTTAGCCGCTTGCGCATTTAACCAAGGCGTTAATTTAACACCTTGTTTGTATAAAAATGGTAAAGCACTTGACGCTTTTAATAGCTCTCTCCATTGGTGCTCTTCACCCGTTGGCGATAAGTAATACGCTTTTCTGTCGCGTGCGTTTGTAGCAGTAATAAGTAACTCACGTTTACCTAAAGACGTTTTAGCTGTTTTAAAGTCAATCGCTCTGTTTACTTCTTTTGTTTTATCAAAGTACCAGTCTAAATCAACAATGTGTTTTCCCATTAGGCCGCGACCTAGCTGAAAAAAACGTTTATTGCGAGACAGCCCTCTAATCAGGCGTTTAGCGTAACCTTTTTGACGTGCTAAATAGCTTGTTAAGTTTTGTGAACCTGCCGACGTGCCAATAAATAAATCGAATGGGTCGTAGTTTTGCTCTAACCACGCATCAAGTACACCTGCGGTGAAAATCCCTCGCTGCCCGCCACCTTCAGCAATTAACGCAACCTTAGGCTGTGCTATTTTAGTTACTGAAGAAGCTGTTGCGCTGTTTAGAGAGTTCACGGGGTACCTGCCTTTAATTTAATAATGTTTGTTTCAATAAATACATTTTATAGAATTAAAGTAATGCCTTAAAATTGATTGTTTAAATCAGTTTGATTGATAAAATAGAACGAAAAACTATCCATTAGTACACTTAGCTAATAATGACCAATGCGTTTTCCTGATTTTAAATATTTAGGCATCACATCAATTAATTTAAATTGTAAATTACTGATTGATGCCACTACTTTACCAAGCCTTAGGTGTACGCTTGCTTAACTAAAATAAAAATGAGTGTTGACGAGTGTATTAAATAGCTAAGTAACCTATTTTACTTAGCTATAATGAATTAAGCCGTTTGTTTATTAGCTTGGCGCTCTAACTTGTAGTTTTCTGAATTTAAGCCTTTTTTCCAGTAACCTGATGCCACTATGTTGCCCCTTGGTATTGAATGCGTGTTAGTTAATGCTGCTTTAAGCTCACCCACTAGCCCAGCTTCAAGTGCCATAAATACAATAGGTGGCTGTTCATAATGCTGTAGTGTGGTTAATGCATTAGCCATCTCAACCTCTGGCGTTGTAGTTATTAACCAAGTGACCTGGCGCGTTGAATCTAAGCTGATTATATCCGCATCAGTTGGGGCGTGAATAAACGCGTCAATTTTGGCGTTTATTGGCAATTGCTTAATGTAGCCTTTTATAGCGTTTACTGAGGTCAAATCGCCCATCAATATATAATGAGGGTGGGTAAAATTATCTAGCTTTTTAGGACCGGGGCCTGCAATAGCCAGTTCATCACCTACTTGAGCGGCTTTAGCCCAGTTAGTTGCAGGGCCTTGGTGCATATTAATAACAAAATCGAGCGTAATTGCACCATTGCTTTTATTTACATTTTGTATTGTGTAAGAACGCATACACGCCGTTTTTAAATTGAAGTCGGCCACACCGTTTTTTGGAATAAGCACTTTTACATAACTGCCAATGTGATCGGAAGTTAAATCTGTAAACTCTTCAGAGCCTAAAACTATACGTTGTAAATGTGGGGTTAGTTGCTTTGTGCTTAATACTGTTGCTTTACGTACTTTTTTTGCCATATAAATTAACCTCATTGATTAAAAATCACTGCTTTATAAAGCAGACATTGCATAACGCCCCATTGGTTGATAGAATCAACTATATAGATTTAATTGACTTTGTCAACCATTTGGGCTGTATTATGAACACCTCTTTAGCCAATACGCTATTTATGTTAATGCAAAACTACCGAGTAACCATACGCGAAGCCATTAATGCCAGCGAGCTCGGTTTAAATGCAATGCATGTACGTTGCTTGCATATTATTGCAAGTACCTCGCAGTGCACAGCAAACGACATTGTAAATAAAACCCAACGAGATAAGGCTCAAATAGCGCGGCTTGTAAAAGAACTTATAGCTTTAAAGCTTATAAATAAGTGTGCCAGCGAACACGATAAGCGCTGTTTTATTTTAACGTTTACCGATCAGGGTGCCGTGCTTTTTGAAAAATTACTGGCCGCAGAAAAACATGTAAACGATCAAATGTGTAAAACGTTAAACCCAAAGCAAATCAATGACTTTTTAAACACGGCTCAGCAAATGATCAAAAATATGCAATGATCTTTACTTCATTACTTGGCATAAGTTAAACAAAACACATATACTGTACACTTATACAGTATATGTGTTTTGGTTGTTTATTTATGTTTGTTATTCCTATTTATATAGAAGCAGGTATTTGCGGGTTTGAATCTCCTGCCGCACAATACACTGAGCTTGGCGTTTCCCTTGATGAGCTATTAATAAAGCACCCTGATGCCACTTTTATTGGTATTGCGTCGGGTAGCTCTATGCAAGAAGTAGGGATTTTTGAGGGTGATTTACTTGTAGTAGACCGAGCAGAACACGCTAAAGATGGCGATGTAATTGTGGCTAATTTAAATGGCTTATTTGTGTGTAAGCTACTTGATAAAACAAACGCTCGATTACTATCGGCTTCGCCTTTATATCAACCCGTTAATATTACGCCTAGCGATGAGTTTCAGCTTGAAGGCGTAGTCAGTTTGTCAATTCGGATGCATCGCCAAAGCCCTGAGTTACTTTCATGTATGCCTTAGTCGATGCCGTGGCGTTTTATGCCAGCGCCGAAAAAGTATTTGATCCCGCCATTCGTTCAAAACCTGTGGTTGTGCTCACTAATAACGACGGCTGCGTATGTGCGGTATGCCCTATTGCACGACGTTTAAATATTCCTAAATTTGGCCCTTATTTTAAAGTTAAGCAGTTACTAGAACAAAACAATGTGGTTGTACGCTCTAGTAACTATGAACTATACGCTAATTTAAGCGACCGAATGATGAGTGTGATTGGCCGCTTTTGTGACACCCAGCATATTTACAGTATTGATGAATCGTTTTTGCACTTTAGCGGTTACGAAAACGTTGTAAAAGATTGGCATACTTACGGGCACCTTATTAGACGAACCGTATGGCGAGAAACAAAACTCCCCGTTGGCGTGGGGTTTGGGCCAACGCCTACACTTGCAAAAGCGGCAAATCATGCAGCTAAAAAATTAACAGGCTTTGACGGTGTTGCTGTCATAAATGACGAAGCAAGCCGGCGAGCTATTTTACAGCGCATGGACTGCCAAGATGTATGGGGAATTGGCAAGCGCTTAGCTAAAAAGCTAAAAATAATGAACATAAATACCGCATGGCAACTTGCCCAACAAAACCCAAAAACTATGCGCCGCGCTTTTAGTGTGGTGGTAGAGCGCACAGTAAGCGAGCTTAATGGCTTAGTATGTTTAAACTGGGATGATGTACGCCAAGATAAACGCGAAATTTACTCAACTCGCAGCTTTGGAGAGCGTATTTATGAACCAACCGCTCTTAAAACTGCTTTAATTAACCATGTCACTATTGTGGGCAAAAAACTAAGAGCCCAAAAGTCGCTAACAAAGCAATTATATATTTTTGCATCTAGCTCATCTCATGAAGATGTATTTTATAAAAAGTCTTATATGTATCAGTTTAGCATGCCAACAAACGATACTTGCGTTATGGCCAATGCGGTGTCTGAAGTGTTTGAAAAAATTTACCAACCTGGCGTGCGGTTTTATAAATGTGGTGTAGGTGCACTAGAACTTACTGCTGAGCAATTTCAGCAAAGTGACTTATTTGCACCACAACAAGATAACCTAAAGTTAATGGGCTGTTTAGATGCTATTAATACCCGATACGGCAAGGGTATGTTGGGCTTAGCAAGTAGTAAATTAAACGATCGCTGGCATATGAACAGAGATTTTTTATCGCCTCAGTACACAACCCGCTGGCGGGATATACCAAAAATAAAATGCGATTAGCTAATAGTTGATATATTACTGGACAGCTTTTTTAAACTTGCACTCAACACTTGCTGAGCTTAATGTGTAAATAAGCATGTCATTAGGTAAAAAACGAATGCTTTGTCGAATTGTTTTTTCGTTTATTGGATCCTCACAACGGCTCATTCGTAAGCCATTATCAAGCCCATCACTTTTATATTTTAACGAACTAGTAATAAAGCAAAAGTTTGGCTTTTGTATAGTTTGAGTTCCGTTATGTAATGAGCCAAACACAATTTGTTCACCCAGCTTAAACCCCTCACTTGGGTTACTTGCATTAATTAAACTCAAGTCACTGTTTACGCATAACCCTGAATTAGCAGAAACCACCTTATATGTACCAAGTTTTGATTTTAAAAGGGGTATAAAGCGTGCCTTATTGCTTGGCTCAGCGGCTACGTGGACGCTGACCAAAACAAACATGAATAAAGTCAATTTGATGTGTTTCATTAAGTAAACGTATCCTTATGCGTTAATTATTTTTTTAGTTCGTATACTAAATGGCTTAACTTTATTACATAGCTAAATATAACAGAGATTTACTACTAGAAGACAAGGCTATATAAAAAGAAAAAACTAAATTAAGGCATGTAATTATTTATCACATTTTGAGATACGTTATCGAACAATAAAACGATTTAAAATAATGCGCTAAATAAGCGCATTACTATAAGATTTACTGCCAATATTTTGAGAATAATTGTGGGTAGGCTTGTTTTAAAAATTTTGCTTTGTCTTTAAAGCGTTTGCCTGCGGGTTGATCGCCTGATGGCACGAAGGGTAATTCATCCTCATTGCGCTCTTCATATAATAAGCCGGCGATGAGGTCATACTCGTCAATGTATGGGTAAGGCTGTTCATTTAAGTGATAAACAGGTGTACATAATGCAATGGAGTCGGCATTAACGAGCGCGTTATCAAACACTGTTTTACCGCGTGAAATAAGCCAACATCTAAACTCACTAAAACCATATTCGTCATTGCAGCCTGCCATAACAAATGCAGCGCCAAATAAATCCCATGTAAAACATTTACGCATATTTATGCCAAAAAACTTATCAAATGCAATAAGTTGCTGATCGTCTAAATTGCTTAGATTTGCTTTAAGGTGGTCGCTTACACTTTGCGGATCAAGGCCTAAGTCAGGTGTAGTCACTAATTCCCAAAAAGCCTGCTCTGATAACGCTGCCATTATAGAATCTCTTTTACTCGGCCTACTTGGCCATCTTCTAATCTCACTTTAATACCATGCGGGTGGTTTGGTGATTTAGTTAATAAACGCTCTACCACGCCTTCCGTTAATGTCCCGCTTCGTTGATCTTCTTTTAAAACAATATTAACTACAGTGCCTGGTGATATTTGCGAACGAGAAGGAACAGCCATTATTTAAACCCTAAATATAATTTTTTTAATTATAACGCCCAACTGCAGGCAAACCAACAAAACCCATTTTAATTGGCAAAAAACACTATATGTGACGGTTTTATCGTCAATTTAATACCCGTTAGTTGAGTAATAATTATAGATTTAAGGTGTTCAATCTCAGAGTCAGCGTTATTAAGCGCTATAGTATCTTCAAAATAGCAGTTAACTTTTAAGGTGTTAGCTTCGTTATTTAAATCGACAGTGTGTGTAAGGTATGCAAAATCGGTCACTGAGTCTTTTATAGACTCACAGGCTTTAGTCAGCGCTGCGCGTATTTGTTTGTCTCGTTGTTTTTGTGTTTTAGTCATGAGGAGGATTATTTACTTTTTTCTGCTTGTTGTTTTTTAAATTCTTCGTAATTTGAGTCTTGCTCTTTAAGGCACTCATAATATTCTTTATCGGCTTTGTAATTACATTCGTTAAGGCGGGCTGATTGCAATTGTTCAAAGCGTGCGTCGGAACTACACCCGGCTAAAATAGGTAATCCGATTATAAATACAGCACATACTTTTAATTTATTAATAACCATTAAATTTCCTTACACTATTGCGTTTAAAAAGACGTTAAATTATGCCGAATATATTGTATATTAGCGCCATAAAAATCTTCGTATTTACAGGACCACTTATTATGATGTCGCAGTTACAAGCCTTGTTTCAGCGTATAGACAAAAGCAAGATATTTCAATCATTTGTTATAGCTGTCATTATTGTTTCTGCCCTTACTGTAGGCGCTCATACCTATAGTCTTCATCCTACGGTTGAGCTTGCACTTAACTGGATGGATATTGGCATAACCGCATTCTTTTTAATTGAGCTGATTATTCGCTTTGTTGCAAGCAAAGGCATAAAAGACTTCTTTTCAAAGGGCTGGAATATATTCGACACCATTATTGTATTGGGTAGTTTATACCCCGCTGCGGGCTCTACGATGCTAATAGCGCGTTTACTACGTATATTTAGAGTGCTCAGGTTAGTGTCGATGATTCCTGAACTTAGACTACTCGTTAATTCCTTGCTTAAAGCAATCCCGCAAATGGGCTACATAGCTCTACTTATGTTTGTTATTTTTTATATTTACGCCGCTATGGGCAGTATGATGTTTGCCGACATTAACCCCGTGCTTTGGCAAGACGTGTCTATTTCAATGCTAACGCTATTTAGAATAGCGACCTTTGAAGATTGGACCGACATAATGTACGAAACAATGGCGGTGTACGAGCTAAGCTGGATTTACTACCTGACCTTTATATTTTTAACCGCCTTTGTGTTTTTGAATATGATGGTTGGCGCAATTTTAGAAGTAATGGGTGAAGAACACCGAAATGCACGAGAAGAACAGGCCGATAACGACTCGCTTCCTGCAACACAAGGACAAGTTAACGAATTACAAGCGCAAATAGCAGAGTTAAAAACATTGCTGAGTAAAAAGTAACAGTTTAAGCCTCACAAAATATGTTTGTGGGGCTTAAAACTCAATTAGCCTGTTTCTCATCTGATGTACTTTCTACTGTTTCAAACGATATCACGTCGTCCACTTCCATTTTAAACGCCTCTAAAAAAGCATTTTTTAATACCGATACCACTGCCTGAAACGTAGATATATCGGTGTTGTTTAATGTGCCATCGATCGGTATGCGCGCAGCAACTAACTCAGATTCATCATTTTCAAGTAATTCGCTGAGTATATCTATGCTGCCTTCAAAAATAGCAGTGAACAATCCATCATCGTCTTTTTCTATATCTTCACGCCACGAAAAAACACTCAAGTCATAAACACCGGCCTTTGCATAGCCGTTTAAAACATTGTCTTTTGCAGCAAGCTCCATTGCACCATCTATGCCACCAGCTTCAATGTCAAACGGGGTATACACTTTAAAAACCGTTTCTAGGTGTTTAACCGAAAAACGTTGAACCTCTACATTAAAGTCAAAGTTTGCTTTTTCACTAAATGGGTCTAATTGACCTTTAAGAGACAATGCAGCTTCGCCCATTAAATCCCCTTCAACGTTTAACGAAGTCACTAAGGTTTTTGTAAGGTTTTGAGCATTGGTTATGTTTTTAATCTCTGCGTCAATATTTGAGATATAGGTAGGTTTATCACCCTCGCTGGTGGCATTTACTAACGAAACTTTACCGTTAACAATACTTAAAGTGTCAATTGAAAAAGGGACTAAATTATTAGCAAGCCCTACCCAGGTTGTTTCATTTTTAACTTGTTTATTTTGCTCTGTTTTATTAGGGGCTTTGTCGTAAACCACAATTTCAGGGTAGGTAAATTGCATATTTGTCACTAAATTCCCTTTCAGTAGTGCTGACCATGAAAGCGAAAAATTGAGTGTTGAAACGCTAAGTAGTGGTTTAGCCGCTAAATTATCCTCTTTTGCATAAATTTTTATGCCGTCAATAGCATACGCACCGCGGTACAAATATAAATCAACGTCACCTACGTGGCCTGTTATTCCCTGCGTGTGTTTAATTTGTTGATTAACATAATATTGAATAGCATGGGGCGCACCAACACGGAATATTAATAAAAGCACAATGATTAAAACAAAACCAGTAAACCATTTAGCTCGAGTAACCTTTGAAATTAACGCCATATAACCATCCTTATTTGTGTAATTATGAGCATGACAATGTGTAAAAACTACACAAAAATAAGCACAACTGCGCTGTTAAGTACTTAAATTACTGGGTGCACGCAAAATACTATTTTAACTTTTGCAATGGGTATGCCACACAGGAGGTTATTTAAAAGCCACAAAAGAGTGTAAAAGGAAGGAATAAAAACTAAAAAGGGTTAGCACTATGCTAACCCTATAAAATTAAGAAATTAAAAAACTAAAATTACTCAGCGTCTACAATAATGCGAAGCATACGACGAAGTGGCTCTGCTGCACCCCATAAAAGCTGATCGCCCACTGTGAAAGCGCTAATATATTTAGGTCCCATAGCAAGTTTACGAATACGTCCCACTGGGATACTTAGCGTGCCTGTTACTTTAACCGGCGTTAAATCGGTGGATGTAATATCACGCTCATTTGGAATAACCTTAACCCATTCGTTGTGCGAAGCTAATATTTCTTCTATTTTTTCGACGCTTATGTCTTCACGTAATTTAATAGTCATTGCTTGGCTATGACAACGCATTGCGCCAATGCGAACACATAAACCATCAATAGGTACAGGCTGCTGGGTAGAGCCTAAAATTTTGTTAGCTTCAACTTGTGCTTTCCATTCTTCCTTTGATTGTCCACTTGGCATAAGCACGTCAATCCATGGGATCAAGCTACCTGCTAATGGCACGCCAAATTGATCTTGTGGTAAATCGCTTGAAGCCATTTTTTCACTGACTATTTTATCAATTTCTAAAATAGCTGAACTTGGGTTATCGAGTTGCTGAGCAACACTTGAATGAATAGCGCCCATTTGTGAAATCAGCTCTTTCATATTGCGTGCACCCGCACCCGAGGCTGCTTGGTAAGTCATAGGGCTTACCCATTCAATAAGGTCTTTCTCAAACAAACCACCTAAAGCAAGGAGCATTAACGATACCGTACAGTTACCGCCAACAAAGGTTTTAACGCCTTGCTCTAAACCTTGAGTAATGACATCTTTATTTACAGGGTCAAGAACAATAATGCTGTCATCACTCATACGAAGTGCAGAAGCTGCATCAATCCAGTAACCATCCCACCCCGATTCACGAAGCTTTGGGTAAACCGCTTTGGTGTAATCGCCCCCTTGACACGTAACAATAATATCCATTTTTGAAAGTTCAGATACATCGCTTGCATCAAGTAGCGGTTTTGCATCACCCGCTAAATCAGGACCAAGTTGTCCGGCTTGTGAGGTAGTAAAAAAAGTGGTGTCTATATTGGCAAAATCATTTTGCTTTTCCATACGCTCTAATAACACAGAACCAACCATGCCACGCCAACCGACTAAACCTACTTTTTTCATTGTTTTATCCACTGTTTTGTTCATAAAAGATGCCTTAATACATTAAAAATTAAATTCATTGCGTGAGATTCAATTTTCAAGTTAACAAACTAACACTGCTAGACGGCTAAAACTAGTTAATAAAACAGAACTTAAAAATTTTTCATGCGTAATTAAGGTATAAAAAAAGCCCTGCATTTAATACAGGGCTTATAGCGCGAATGTAAAAGGCTTAACGCATGCTAAAATTAAAATTCATAGCTATAGCTTAAGCTAAACTCGGTGCCGGTTTCTTGGCCCCAAAGGGTTAAACCTTCTTGCTCTATTTGTTTTTCTTGGCCAAGAATATTCTTCACTTTAAAATTAACTTTAGAGTTAAAGTTAGGAAAGTAAGAATAAACTAAATCAAGTGAGTGAAATGACTTTTCTTCAGCATCTTCATTTCCACGCGTACCTGGTACAATAATTCGAGGCCCAAACACATTGTAAATAACCGATGTTGAATGAAAACCGTCATCTGAATCGTAACCCATTTGTAAGTTAGCAACCCATTCAGAGTGGCCTACTAAACGGCGTTTGTTGTTAGTAACAATGTTTGAAACGGTATCGGCTTCGAGTGCTTCTTTAAGTTGCGTTTCAAATAATGAATCGACATTATCTGAGTCATTTATACCTAAATTGACGCTCGAATCAGATAGCGTTACGTTACCCGACAAAAATGCAGACGACCAATCTTTATTAATAAAACCAAAGTCAGTTAAAAAATCCACCTCAATACCAGATAGCTTACCCGACTGCGCATTAGCCGTAAGTAATTGCGGAGACGCACCACCTACACCTGCAAGTTCTACCATTTCAATTGGGTTTTCTATGTCCTTGTAAAACAATGCAACTGACAGGTTATTCCCTGTTGGCATGTACCACTCAAACCTAAAATCAACATTCGTTAATTCAGAGCTTTGTAAGCTAGGCGAACCACGAACCAAAAATTCAGTAAGCGGGTCAACAAAGAACGAAGTACTTACATCACGTAAGTCTGGGCGAATAGTGGTTTCACTCACGTTTAAGCGAAACTGCATTTCTTCATCCATGATGTACGTAACAGCAAGTGATGGAAAAAAAGTATCTTCGTTAATGACAACGTCTTGAATTTCTTCAAGCGTGTTTTCGAATAAGTTTGAATGTGCCTGATAGCCAATCGATACTTGTTTGAAATCTTCCCAGCGAACACCGCCGGTAATACGCCATGTATTTTCAAAAAAGTAGTCAGCCATAAAGTAATAGGCATCTAACTTATGCGCTGCACTGTATTTGTCACCGTCAGTTGTGCCATCATCAAAAATACCTGAACCCGTAGCACTTGTGTAAAACGCGTCGTTTGATGTGTTTGCATCAGCAAAAATATCGCTAATGTTATTACCAAACGTAAACTCATCGCTTATACCACGGTGCGTTATGCCAAATTTAACATTGCTTGCATCACGTTTTTTTTCTGAAAAGTCACCGCCAATTTTAAGTTCGAGCTCGTAGCCGTCCCCGTAAAAAGGTAACCCCATGTTCCAACCAAATGTTTCTACGTCATCGTGAAGTACCTGGTATTCACGCGTAATATTAGTTGCTGCAACATCTTGAAGCTGCTCTGACTCAAATACACCGTCGTTATAGTTTTGTTGAAAAACAACATCTAAACCGCCTGGTGCGTTACGGTTAGCTCTACTTAAGCCACCATACCAATCAAAGAATAAATTATTTAGCTCTGGAAAGTTATGTGTGCCTTTAAGCTGAGAAGAAAACATTTCACGTTCTTCGTAGCTAATATCAACACGGCGAAGCTCAGTAACACCCTCTTCGGTTTCATTGGCATCGTAATAGTTACGATTACGAACCCGATCGCTCATGTCGTGTAACGCAATGTTAGTCAGCTCAAATCGATGGTTTGAGTTAAACTCATAGCCAAGGTTTAACGTTCCGCTCCAGCGAACATTTTGTTCAGTCGATGTACCATCGTAATATTGTGCAAAACATTTGTTCTCACAACCCAAACTACCTAAGCTTGAACCACTTTGTTCTTGAACAACTTCCCATTCGTTGTCATAAGAAACAGCCGCAAGCACACCAAAGGTGCCTATTTCGCTTTCTAGTCTGTCGCCCACGGCAACAGAAAAGCTCATAGCTGGGTCAACATCTTCCTTGCTAATGCCTACATTCCAATCAAGCGATTGAATAAGGTTTTTACGCTCTTCAAGCGTAGAATTAATATTGCCTTCAAGGCCTGCGTCGCTGGTAAGTGCTGTAGTAAATACATTAGATAGCGCACGTGTGCCATCATCACGGCCCATCCAATCATCATCACCGCCTTCGTAAAAGTAGCCAGAATCACTATTTGACGTGTTATACGATGAGCCTACTTGTACTTTAAATAAAAAGTCAGACGGAATAGACTTGGTACGAATGTTTACATTACCACCACCAAAATGCGCAGGCATATCTGGTGAAAATGATTTTTGTACACTTAAGCTTTCGATAATTTCAGATGGAAATAAATCGAGTGGCACAACCGAGCGAGTAGGATCGGGGCTTGGTACATACATGCTATTTAATTGTGTACTTGAGTAACGCTCACCTAAACCACGCACATATATAAATTTACCGTCAACTAAGGTTAAGCCTGTTACACGGCGAAGAGCCGATGCAGCATCACCATCGCCGGTGCGTGAAATTTGGTCGGCACCCATAATATCAGCAACAAATGCCTGATTTTGGCGTTCTTGCAATACTGCACCTGCGCTCCCTTTGAGTCGTTGCCCTACTGCAACCACTTCTTCTATTTCTTGCTCTTGAATGTCGGCTTCTGCAGCAGCAGTATTTACCGACCAACCAAATAGTGCAGCCAAAACGGCGCAATTTAATGTTGATAAGGCAAGTTTAGAGGGTTTATAAGAATTCATTTTTATACTCCGAAACAAAACAAGACATTAGCCGGGCTTTCGCCCGGCCTAAAGCGTTTAAGGTTAAAGACCTACTTTTACCCAACCCGCTGTCCAGTCTGTTTGTGCATCCATTGCACCAATGTAATCTACTGTATCAAAGTAGCTATCTAGGCTAGAAGAATCAAAACCTGCACCTAGTAGTAATGATTCACTTGAAGGCATGTAACCGTTACTCGCTAGTGCAAGGCTTGCAGCTGTTTGCACTGAGTTACCAGCTTGTCCTAAGAACCAAGACTCAACATTGCCATCACCAATTGCTTGAGTACCAAAGTTGTTAGCTGTTTCACACGCAACCACTGAGTGAGTGATAGTAAGTGAACCGTCTTCGGCACGTGGTGCTGAATCAGAACCTACACGTAAACAGTTAGCGTAATCTGCGCCACCCGTTACCACTACGTTTTTAAGTATGCCCGCAGTACCTGCACGTAAGCGAATACCGTTTACGCCTGCGTCACCAATAATGGTTACATTAGAGATGGTAGGCATAGTAAGCGGTGATGCATCTGAATCAAATTCAGAGTTATCAGCTTCAATCGCGTTATCGCCCTCAGATCCTGATTGTTTGATAAGTACGTATTGCGCTTTACCCGTCCAACCAAATGACCAATCTAAAGAATCGTCACCAATATTAGTAAGCACTAAGTGGCTGATGTTTGCTGTGCCACCGAAAAACTCTACGCCGTCATCTAGGTTTTCATGAACGTGGATGTAATCTAGCTCTGTTTGGCTACCTACACCAGCAAGTGATATACCGTTTAGTTCATCACCATTACCTAAAGTTTTGCCCGCTTGTTTTACAGCAACATACTTTAATGTACCTGAGTTATCTTCTGGGTCATTACCACCAAATTGGCCCGCATCACCTTCAGCAGATACACCACAGTTTGCAAGTTCATCAGCTGTCGCTTCACCTTCTTGGTCGCCACATGAGTTAGCCGGTGCATTACCTAATAATACTAAGCCGCCCCATTGACCAATCGTTGTTTCGCCACCCGTTACATCTTGAATAGATGTCATGGTGATTGGCTGAGTTGCTGTGCCTACGGCCTCAATTTTTGAACCACGACGAACAACTAAAAAGTCATCACCCGATTCACCAATTAATGTTGTACCAAACTGAACATACAATGTTGTGTTATCTGCGCGGTCATTACCAACAGCTGTACGTCCTTTTAAAATCCAATGTGCATCATTTGTTAGTGTTACATCAGCTGTGAATACCACATCTGAATTTAACTGATAAACAGGCTTATCGGTAATAGCTGGAAAACTTGCAGACACATCTGTTGCTAGCCCTTGCTCTAATGCGTTTTGGATATCAGTTGGGAAGCTAGGTTTAATAGCAACGGTCCAGCCTTCCATCCAATTATTATCACCGTCAAACGCACCAATGTAATCGGTTTTAGTGAAGAACGAATCAAGGTCAGAAGTATCAACACCTGCACCTAGTAAAGGTGAACTCGACTTAGGTGTATATCCGTCAGTTGCTAAGCTTAGGTTTGCAGACGTGAGTGTTTGGTTACCTGTTTGGCCTTCAAACCACGATTGAACGTTTCCACCAGCAATTGCTTCGCTACCGAAGTTATTATCTTCATTACAGGCTACTACTGAGTTTTCAATAGAAAGCTCACCCGATTCTGCATTAGCTACCGAGTCAGAACCTACACGTAAACAGTTTGAATACCCATCTGGGCCAGTAATAACAACATTACGAAGCACACCCGCTGTACCTGCACGTAAACGAACACCGTTAGTACCATCTGCACCTACAATTGTTACGTTAGAAATAAGTGGCTTAGTCAATGGAGTTGCATTTGAATCAAATTCAGAGTTATCGGCTTCAATGGCATTATCGCCCTCAACAGCACTTTGTTGAATGTAGATATTTTGTGCACGACCTGTCCAACCAAACGACCAGTCAAATGCGTCATCGCCAATATCAGTAAGTACAATGTTACGTACATTTACTGTACCACCAAAAAACTCTACCCCGTCGTCTAGGTTTTGATGAACCTGGATATATTCAACCTTAGTTTGTGAACCTACACCTGCAAACGAAATACCGTTTAGCTCATCGCCATTACCCAGTGTTTTACCAGCATGTTTTACAACAATGTAACGAAGAACACCTGAGTTATCATCGGTGATATCACCACCAAACTGACCTGCATCACCTTCTGCCGATACACCACAGTTAGCGAGCTCTTCTGGTGTAGTCTCACCTTGTTGGTCGCCACATGAGTTAGCAGGTGCATTACCAAGTAATACTAAACCACCCCATTGACCAATATTTGTTTCGCCACCCGTTACATCTTGAATAGATGTCATAGTGATAGGTGCTGTTGCGTTACCATTAGCGTTAATTTGTGAACCACGGCGAACAACTAAGAAATCGTCACCAGTTTCACCAATAAGCGTAGTGCCCGCTTGAACGTAAAGTGTAGTCGCATCAGCGCGATCGTTACCTACCGCAGTACGGCCATTTAAAATCCAATGTGCGTCGTTTGTAAGCGTTACATCGGCTGTAAATGTTGTATCTTGTGTTAAACGGTAAACAGGCTTATCGGTAATTTGTGGAAATTCACTTGATACATTGGTCGCTAAACCCTGCTCCAATGCATTTGAAATATCTGTTGGGAAGCCACCATTAATACCTACTGTCCAACCTTCCATCCAGTTAGTTGTACCATTAAATGCACCAATTTGCCCATTGGCAATAAGCGGTGAACCCGGCAGTGGTGTGTAACCATTATCATCAAGCATTAAATCTGCGGGAGTTAGCGTTTGGTTGCCGTCTTGAGCTTCAAACCATGATTTAACATCGCCGCCATTAATCGCTTCACTACCAAAGTTGTTAGCTGTTGTTTGACATGCAACAACTGAATTAGTGATAGTTAATGTACCATCTTCTGCGCGTGGTACAGAGTCTGAACCCACACGTAAACAATTTTCATAAGTAGCTGGACCCGTTACGAATACATTACTTAATGCGCCCGCAGTGCCTGCACGTAAACGAATACCGTTGTTACCTTCAGCACCTACAATTGTTACGTTTGAAACGGTTGGCATTGTAAGTGGTGTTGCACTTGAATCAAACTCAGAGTTATCTGCTTCAATCGCATTATCACCCACGTTTGCAGCTTGTTGAATGTATACGTTAGTTGCAGAGCCTGTCCAACCGAACGACCAGTCAAGTGAATCATCACCAATGCTGGTTAATACAACATTGCTTACATCAACTGTACCACCGAAAAACTCGATACCGTCATCAAGGTTTTCGTGTACTTGAATGTAATCAACAGTTGTTGCAGAACCTACACCGGCAAACGAAATACCGTTTAGCTCATCGCCATTACCCAGAGTTTTACCTGCTTGCTTAACGATTAAGTACTTTAATGTACCTGAGTTATCATCTGCAACATCGCCACCAAACTGGCCGGCGTCACCTTCAGCAGATACACCACAGTTAGCTAGCTCGTCGGCTGTTGCTTCACCTTGTTGGTCGCCACATGAGTTAGCAGGTGCATTACCTAATAATACTAAACCACCCCATTGACCAATGGCTGTTTCACCACCTGTTACATCTTGAATAGAGGTCATAGTAATTGGCTGGCTTACTGTACCAACCGATTCAAGCTGTGAACCACGACGAACAACTAAAAAGTCATCGCCAGATTCACCAATAATTGTTGTGCCTTGTTGAATATAAAGCTTTGCGTTATCTGCACGGTCATTACCTACTGCTGTACGACCATTTACAATCCAATGCGCGTCGTTTGTAAGTGTTGCATCGGTAGTGAACGTTGTATCTGCTGTTAGGCGATACACTGGCTTATCAGTAATTTCCGGAAATTCGCTTGATACGTCTGTGGCTAAGCCTTGAACAAATGCGTTGTCAACAGTGGTAGGGAAACCAGTTGTGCCGTTTTGTGAATCATCACGAGATGACGTTTCACCGCCTGTGTCTGAGCCGCCTTCAACAACGTTTGTTATTGTATCGCCTTCGTTAATTGTTGTGTCGCCTTCAGATACTACTAAGTCACCACCACAACCCGCTAAAGATACTGCAGTTGCAATCAAACTAACTTTGAATAAGTCAGATAATTTCATTGTTCACTCCGTTAAAGTATTTAATTATTTTGTTAGCGCTTTATAAAAACTCAAGTCACTTTAAAGCACTTAATAATGCGTTAAGGTCACTTGAGTTATCAGCAGGGCTTACCTTACGGGAGCTATATGACACTGGAGTTACACTTTAATAAACATAACATGACAAAACTATATCATTAAAATTCAACAGCTTAATTACCAAGGCAATAAAAAAGCCGACTCAATTATTATTGAGCCGGCTTGCGTAGTGCGATTATGAAATTGATATTACAAGCACCAACGAAGTAGTGACTTGTTGTTTTAAAATTTAAAGCAGAGCGGTTCTTAACGTTTCAGCATGTACTTTTTCACGTTTGACATACTTAATCCATTGCTTAGCCAAACGCTGTGATTTTTTGTGTTTTTCAGCTTGTTCAAACGCTAAAATAGACGCATCGAAATTTTGCAAATTGTACTGCGCCATACCCAGTGCAACAAAGGCATTTGACTCAAAATCAAGTCCCCCTTTATCAAGCGCTTTACGCGCTGAATCCGCAGCATCTTCATAGTGCTCTGTATTAACATACACCTCAGCTAAACGCTGATCGTATTGCCCATGATCTGATAAATCGGCGGCTTTAACAAAATACTCTATCGATTTTTCATCTTCTTTTGCTTGGATCATCGCCTCGGCTACAAACGCATAGTTTTTAGCTGTTTTTTCGGCAATGCCATTATCTATTGCTTTACTCATAACTTCTGCCGCTTTAAAAGCAAGTCCATTGTATAAGTAAACTTGAGCAAGTTGGCGTAAGTCGGCTCTTGATGTTAAAAACCCTTGCTGATAGGCAGCTTCAATAACAGCTAATTGCTTCTTCTCTTGCCCTGTTTCACCATACATACCCGAAAGCTGTACCCAGTATTCTGGTTTATCATAAAGCTTAACCATGCGTTCAAGCACTTCAACCACTTTGTTAGTTTGATTTAGTGAATAAAACATAGCGCGCTGTAATACAAGCCAGTTTTCTTTTGGGGTTTTACCTTCGTCATCACTTAATGAAATAACTTTAGTGATGTAGTCTAGGCCTTGCTTATAGTCTTTTAACTGGTAATACGTTTGTGCACGAAGTAAGTAATACCCTTCAGGTATTGGCTGAGTGTTAATCTCATCCCAGTTATCCAAAAAGGCAATGACTTTATCGTAATCGCTGTTTGCCATTGCAAGCTGCGCTAAACTAAAAGTGGTGCTTAAACGCAATGTTTCAGGGATCCCTTCTTCTGCCACAACGCGTTCAAATGAAGCTATCGCTTTTGGTAAGTCATTTTGATTGTAGTAAATGAACCCGTAAAAATTATGCATCATGGCTATTTCGTACGAGTTCATACTTGAAGAACGTTCATTAATGCTATCGAGCGCTTCAAGTCCAGCTTTTACATCGCCATCGTCTGCCAATTTTTGTGCGCGAGCCAGTTGGCTGTATACTTTTTCACGAAGCGCAGGAACGCGTTTTGTTTTTTGCTCCTGCGCCGCTTGAGCACTTGCAATTGATACGCCAGGTAACAACGTTAGTGCACTGGGTGTAACAATACTGAACCCTATCGCAGTGGTACAAAGTAGTGTTACTTTTAAAAGTTTAGTTTTGGTTAATAATTTCATAATCGCCTCACGGTCTTATCTAGTTAGCTACTATCCGCCAATTTGAAAAGATATTTTGTTCTGAACACCCGCTACTTCAACAGCTTCACCGTTGACAACACGCGGTTTATATTTAAATTTAAGAGCAGCGTCCATTGCAGCCCGATCAAATAACGACTCTGGCTCTGCTTTTAATACTTGCGGATCGCGAACGGTACCTTGCTTTGTCACTGTAAATTCAACAATCACATACCCTTCAATACCGCGCGATAGCGCTCGACGCGGATAAACTGGTGCAACTTTTACAATGGGTAAATATTCGCCATCGCTCGTTTCCAGTGCTAATCCACCCGCCAGGTTCACTTCGGCGTCAACATTAGCACCAAAGTCAAAGTTGTTAGCGTTGGCATTAGCATCACTACTTTGCATTTGTGGCGACTCCAATGGTGGTGGCGGCTCTTTTGGCGTAGGTGGCTTTTGTGGTTTACGCTCTTTCTTTTGAACACTTTCTTCTTTTTTCAAACGAACAAAATCAAGTACATTGCCTTTAGCTGGTTCGCTCATTGCCCCTTCACCGCCGGTTATAAGTGCTTGCATGCCCAAAAACAGCATAAACGTGACTACACCGGCAACAATTAATGCTACTAAATAACGCATTACTTACCCTTACGCTTCTTGAGCCGCAATTGACACATCAAACACACCTGCAGCGCGTGCGGCATCCATTACTTTAATTAACGTATCGGTGGTTGCTTTTTTATCGGCTTGAATTACAACGCTACCTTGTGGGTTTTCAGCTTTTAAGCGTTCAATATTCGCCTGCACTGCGCGAACATCTATTTGGCGTTTGTTAATCCAAATTTCACCCTTATCTGAAATAGCAACTAAGATATTGGCTCTTTCTTTTTTAACCGCAGTTGCGGCTTCTGGGCGGTTTACGTCAATGCCTGCTTCTTTAACAAATGAAGCTGTTACAATAAAGAAGATAAGCATAATAAATACAACATCTAGCATGGGTGTCATGTTTATTTCTTCAGCTTCATCTTCTTGCATTAAATTACCTAAAGGCGCTCTCATTTTTATTCTCCTGATATGAGCGGGTATGTTTAGCCGCTCATAAAACTTATTTAGTGATCTAGCAACATGCTATCTTCAAGTAGTTCTACTTCACGTTTGGCTTTACGTTGTAAGTACGTTGAGGCAAATACACCAGATAATGCCCCTACCATACCCGCCATTGTCGGGATTGTGGCTTTGGATACACCTGACGCCATTGAACGCGCACTCCCGGTGCCTGTTATAGCCATTACATCAAACACTTCAATCATGCCCGTTACTGTGCCAAGCAACCCAAGTAGTGGACACAAAGCCACCATGACATTGATAAGCGGAAGGTTTGCATTTAAACGCATACTTGCTCGCGAAATCATAGCTTGGCGTATTTGCTCAGCATTCCAACTATTGCGTTCGTTACGGGTTGACCATGTTCCTTTAATGCTATTTTTGTATCCGCGAAACCCGTTGAAAAAGTATATAAATCGCTCGAGTATCAATAACCACATCGCGAAGATTAACACCCCAATGACCAAGAGGACTTGGCCACCGGTGTCGAGAAAATCACGGATAGCATTGATTGAGTCAATCAATAGCACCATGGTTTATTCTCCCTTCTCGCTTCGCTCAGCAATGATACCTGCGCTTTGCTCTTGTAAAATAAGCAGTAAGCCTTTTGAACGCGTGTTTAGTAATGTGTATATAAATACTGTTGGGATTGCCACAACTAAGCCAAGTACGGTCGTAACTAGTGCCTGAGAAATACCACCAGCCATTAATTTAGGGTCGCCAGTACCAAATAATGTGATTGCTTGGAACGTGTTGATCATACCGGTCACCGTACCTAGCAAGCCAAGTAATGGGGCAACAACAGAGATGATTTTTATAAGCGTTAAGTTACGTGTGATTTTTGGCATTTCACGTAAAATTGCTTCACTTAATTTAAGCTCTAACGTGTCGTAAGCAACATGTGGGTAGTCGTCTTTTACTTTCATTACACGACCTAGCGGATTGTCGTCACGCGCTACTGAATCTTTTAATTGGCGACGAATTTTTCCACCAACAAGTAACAATGAAATAAAGCGCTCAATTGCAATTAATAAAGCAAGCAAACCAACACCTAAAATGACATAACCAACCGCACCACCTTGATGAACTTGCTCTGATGTATCTGGTGCTTGAACAAGTAAACCTAAAATAGAGCCTCCTGTTGGGTCTAATGCAAACTGTACAACACCACTTTTAGCATCTTGTAAGTCAGCAGCTGTAGCGGTATAACGAGACACTGGTTGGCGAGTAAGCGCGCTCAGCGTGTTTGTTCCTGGGTTATATTCTAAGTATTGACCCTGTGAAATTAAGTTAAAGGCACCAACACGAACAACTTCTTGCTCTGCTTTATTTCCACCTTCAACAATAACTGAAGTATTAAAGCGACTGACTTTACCTTGCTCAGTCATTTCACGTTGCAGCTCGTACCACACCTTTTCAATATCTTCTATTGAAGCAAGCTTAGACGTTGAACCCATTTTTTGAGCTAACTCGTCCATAAAGTCACTACGGCCCGGTAATTCTGCTGATACAACCGAAGTAGCAAACTTATTGCTAGAGTCCCCAGCGACTTGCTGTAATACCCCAAATAACTCTTTAAGTGATCCCATTCGCTTAGATAAGGTATCGGTTAAGTTAGCGAGTTTAACTTCGTTTTCTTCAAATTGTGTTTCAAGGCGCTCTGATTCAACAAGCATTTGGTTACGCTTTGCAGTTGTATCATTTAACATTTGAACTTGCTGGTTTTGGCGAGAAGTAAACTCCTGCTCTCGTTGTTTATTTTGCGCACTTTGAACGGTCTTGCCGTTTTCTAATGTTTTTAATAATGAATCAAGATCCATTGTTTCTGCCGCAGTGCTAACGCCTGCAAAACCGAGGCTTGTAACAAACAATGCCATTTTTGTCATTTGAGTAAACAATTTCATTTTTAACCTCTTATTCTGCTGCGTGTACTGGCAGAGTTAGCATATCTGGGGCAAGTTGCTTGCGCGCAATACGTAAACCTTTATTGATTTGACTAATTGTTGAATCTGATAATGTTTCAAATGTTTTAGTCTCTGTGTTGTAGCTACCAGCTTGCTTACCATCACGTGTTAGGTAAATCAGCTCTAATCGGCCAATGCGTAAAAAGTCAACTTCACGCTCTTTACCGTTTACATCTAACAATGCGGTGTAAGCTTCAATAGTGCGCCCGTAATCTACCTCTACTTGGTAAGCTTCTAACACACGACGAAATTTTTCACTCGAGGTGATATCAGCGCGGTCCATCATGGCTTTCAGTGATACTAAACGCTTAGCGCGCTCGTCTTGCAAAAAGGGAATGTCTAACGATACAAACTGCTCAAGACCTGTGATCATTCGCATCATAAGTGGTGTAATTTGGCGCTCAATAATAGAAACCTGATCCATTGATAGGTTAAGCGATTCCATTTCTTCAATTTGATTATTAAGCTGTTTATTTAACTGCGCGTTATAAACAGCTAAACCGTCAATCTCTTTATTGAGCGTTTTAAATTGCTGTAAACGTCCTTGCATTGAATCTGCAATCTTGTCTATTTTTGTTTGTGATTGCGCAGCTGATTTATTAATTTCGCTGCTTTTATCAATAACCTTATCTAAATCGTTAGCGTGTACTGCTGCACTTGCGGCCACAATACCAGCTAAGATTAATGGTTTAACGCCTTTCATCGCATACACCTTTACTCGTTAATTAGCGGATTTGCTAGGTTGTATTTCAAGCCAATAAACAGAGCTTTAGTGGCTTGAATAATTCAATGAAGGGAAGTTTATAGATAAAAGATGACAAGGATGTTGCGCAAAAAAGTCGCTTTTATGACAGCTGTCATAATTAGGACTTATAGCAGAGTAAAGACGGTCGAGGCGTTAAAATTAACGCTGCCTAATCAATAATATTTAAAATTTGGCTGTAAGTACTTTGCCAATCAGTGTAATTAACGCCAATAGGATAGTAGCTGTTGTTATGAATAAGTACCAAGGAAGGAAAGCCATTAATAGGCAACGCATTAACAAATGCCAACTCGTCACTCAATTCATTATTTAATGATGAACTGACTAATTCATTTGCAAATCCCTCTTTATCTAGACCAATGCCTTGAGCGAGCGCTACTAAGGTGGCTTCATCAGAAGGGTTTTGCGCATTTAAATAGTAAGCATGTTGGATTGCTTCTATCATTTGCGCTTCTTTATTGGTTTTACGCGCGATCAGAGCTGCTCTACAAGCCGGGTAAGTAGAACGTCGAGGTTCGCAATTACGCCAAAAGTCATGATTAAACTGGGTACCTAACTGCTTTTGTATTTTGTGCCACGTATCTTCAAGCATTTCTTTCATTGCTTTTGGCATAGGCTGCTGACTATCGGCAGCTAAGCCGCCCACTTTATATTCAACAATAATTTTATGCTCAAGTTGTTCTTTTAATTTTAGCCACGTAGGTGCATAGCCCCAACACCAACTACACATTGGATCGTGTATATAAATTAACTTACTTTGAAACATAACAACTCCTACATAAAAGCTGAAACAACTTTATTTCGACCCGTTTCCTTTGCTTTATAAAGGCATCGATCGGCTTGTTTTAAAGCATCATTGTAATCTGATAGTTTATTTACTTGTGCTACACCTATGCTACAGGTAAGTGCTACGTTTTTACTTTCAACATTCAAAAGTGTTGTATTGGCGACACTTTCTCTAAAGTTGTTAGCAATGTGCTCTGCAATTTGAATAGTCGCTTTTGGGAGAATAACCACAAACTCTTCACCACCATAACGCGCTTTTATTGAATCGCTACTGAAGTGTGACTCCAGCATTTTAGTAAATTCTATTAGGACAGTATCACCACTATCATGACCATAGTTATCGTTTATAGACTTAAAATGGTCGAGGTCTAATAATAAAATACTAAATGGTAAATACTCATCTGGGCAGTCACTTACTAAGTTAAAAAAGTGAGATGTGACAAAACGTCTGTTTGCAGCGCCAGTTAGCTGGTCGGTATACGCGTCCTTTTTTTGCGATAAAGTAATTTCAGCAATAGACGCATGACTTTTTTGCCTAAAAAATTCGCCAATAAATGAAAAAACAAACACTAAACCAAAAGATGCCATAAAACGCGATTTTTCTACATCGCCATAATCTACCTGACCGATGTTAGGGCCATACAATAGCCCTAAACAACAGACTAATAAAAACCCACTAAGCCATAACCCTAATTTAACACCGAGAGTAGCAAAGGTGACAACTGGGTAAAACATGAGCCAATACAGCGCCGTGTTCTCTTTACCACCTGTGTAAATAAGCGCAATACACATAATGAATATGATAGACATGGTTGTTAAAGACACAACCTCTAATTTACCTGTTTTAAAAAAGTAAACGGTACAGGCAATAATCGTCATATTAGCAACGAGCAAAGCTACACTTAAAATAGGTGAATACACATCATAATTAGATAGAAGTAAAAAACCCAATACAACAATAGCAAAGGCTATCATAGTAAATAACGAAAATGCTTGACGCTGCCTGTCTGAGTTATAAACACTGTCTATATTAATCAAGTTGCGCCAACTCGATTTATTTAAGTTTTCATCATCCATATCTATACTCTAAACTTTTTAACCATTTGTTCTAAATCACCGAATTGTTGCCTCAGTTTTGTACATTCGTTTAGAGTATTATTTAGGTTGGTTTTACTTTGAATAGACAGTTCGCTGATAGTTTGTATATCTGCATCTAATGATTTAACAACTTGATTTTGTTCTTCTGTAGCGCCCGCAACGGCATGGTTAGCAGCACTTATTTGTTTTATATCCTCTATTACTTGCTGCATTAATTCTCCAACTGCATCAGCTTCTGATACGCTTTTTTCACTGCCTTGCAAACTTGTTTTCATTAACTCTACAGCCAAAGTTGACCCTTTTTGCAATTCTATGACTGTTTCTTCTATCTCTTGCGTTGATTCTTTGGTGCGATGAGCTAATTGTCGAACTTCATCTGCCACTACTGCAAAACCACGTCCGGCTTCACCTGCACGAGCTGCTTCAATAGCCGCATTCAATGCAAGTAAGTTGGTTTGTTCACTCACGCCTTTAATCACTTCTAAAACATTACCAATGCTTTCTGTATGTGCATTTAAGCTATTAATAGTTTGTTGAGCCTGCACTATATTTGCAGATAGCTCATGGATCCCAGCAACATTATTGCTTAATATTTCCTGGTTTTGTGTAGAGTGCTTATTAGCATCTTTTGCAAGTGTTGATGCGTCAGACGCACTATTGAATATATCTGATGTCATCCCTGTAAATTGATTAATTGCAGCTGCAACGCTATCAGTACGCATACTTTGATCGTCATACATCGCAAGTGAAGAATGTGTTTGTGATAGCAGACTGGCTATTACGCCATCAAGAAGTATTGTTGTATTTTTAACTTGTTCGATTGATGATTGAATTTTTTCGATAAACACATTGAATGAATGACTTAGCTCACCAAACTCATCGTCATTTTCTATCTCTAAACGGCGTGTTAAATCACCTTCCCCTTGTGAAATATCTTTTATAGCGTCATTTAACCGATTCATTGGACGCATTAAATAACGAAGTAAAAATTGCATTAAAATTACAATGACGATTGTACCCACAATTAAGTAAATAAATGCCGTTTCACCAAAACTAGATACACTCGCAAATGCTTTTTGTTGATCAATAACAACCCCTAAATACCAATTTACATTTTCAATACCACGTATTTTATTAAACGAAACTAATTTAGTTTCGTCGGCTATTTGATATTCAACAAACTCGCTACTAAGTAATGGTTTGGTGCCAAATAACTCAGCGATATTTTTTAGGTTAACATTGCTTTGTGGGTGACTTAATATTTGGCCGCTGTCATCGAGTAAAAAACCATAACCCAGCCCTAAAAAATCAATATTATTAATAATTTCTGTCACAGTTTGCATATCAATATCAGCACCAGCAACACCAACAAAACGGTCATTTTGGTTTATAGGCACAACAGCAGATATAGTTAACTCGTTAGTTGTTACATCAATATAGGGAGTAGTAAAGGCAGTATTGGTTTTGTTTTCGACTAGCTTATACCAAGGACGTGACGTTGCATCAAAATCTGGCGGTAAAACGATGCTTTGATCATTTAAAATAAAATTACCGTTAGATTGGCCAATATAAGTGTTTTTAAAACTACCTGCTAACCCTGCTGTGTTTAATTGTAGTAATGTAAGCGTATTTGGATCTGATGGTTGGTGGGTTTTAGCAAACGCGCTAACAATGGCCAACTTTGCATTTAACCAGCTAGCTATATTTTGGGAAACAGATTCTGAGTTTTGTTGCAACACGAGAGCAAGCTGATTTTGTGTTTGGTTTTTTAAGGTAAAGTAGTTATTTACAGTGAATAACCCTAATACCAAAACGAGTACAACAGACGCTGCTATTGTGACTTTTGTCGTAAACTTGAATGCCCCAAACATAAATGCCCTTTAATTTATTTTTAGCATTCTAGTTTTAGCAAATATTGGGAGGATTGTCTTAGCTATTTTCGGTTTTTCAGAAAATAGCAGCTAAAAACAATGAAAAAGAATTAGATAAACTTAGTTACAAATTTTAAGTAATTAATTTTACATAAATAATGTTCAATAGATAACACAATTTGGAATGTTCCACGTAAAAAGAAAATAATAATGACTGAATACGTATTCAGCCATTATTGTTCAATACATTTTTTACCATTTTTTAGCTAAACGAACAGCATTTAAACCATACCAAGCTATAAATACGTAACATACCATAGGCACGAAAAAGCTATCTTGAATATTTACGGTATCGGCAATATACCCTTGTAATAAAGGCACTAATGCACCACCTACAATCGCTAAACATAGCCAACCAGAGCCTTTACTTGTTAACGGGCCTAATTTTTCAATCGCAACAGAAAATATAGTTGGAAACATAATTGAATTAAACAACCCGATTGCCAATACTGAATACAAAGCGACATCACCTTGTGTAAAAATAGTGATTAATAACAACGCAATAACACTGATAGCATTAAAGGCAATTGCTTTAGAAGGCGCAATTTTTTGTAACAACGCAGAGCCTACAAAACGCCCAACCATTGCTCCGCCCCAATAATAACTAATAAGTGCCGCGGCAGCATGCTCTTCAAGCCCAGCAATGTGTGCTTCACCAAAGTAATTAACTAAAAAGCTACCTATAGCTACTTCACCGCCTACATAACAAAATATTGCTACAACCCCCATAGTAAGGTGAGGCGCTTGCATTAAAGAGCGAGTTTCAGTATCGGTACTGTCTTCCTTATGGGCTTCAATTTCAGGTAACTTTATAAATGCAAACACAATGGCAATTAATAAAAGTGCTGCAGCCAACATTAAATAAGGCACTTTTACTGATTCTGCCGATGCAGCAGACGCAGCCAATGTACCAGCAGTACCGAAAAAGAGAATGCCTCCTACATACGGTCCTACTGTAGTACCCAAGGCATTAAGCGCTTGTGCTAAGTTTAATCGTGAAGAGGCGGTTTTATCTGGGCCAAGAGCCGCAACGTATGGATTAGCTGATACTTGCAATACGGTTATACCAGCAGCAAGCACGAACAATGCGCCTAAAAACAACCAATACTCATGCACTACTACCGCAGGGTAAAAAAGCATACAACCAATCGAAGCAATAATAAGGCCCGTTAAAATACCTTTTTTATAGCCAAGCTGTTTAACTAAAATACCAGCGGGGATAGATACAATGAAATAGGCACCAAAAAAGCAAAACTGCACTAGCATTGCCTCAAAGTAGCTAAGATCAAATACGCCTTTTAATCGTGGAATCAATACATCATTTAATACTGTAATAAAACCCCATAAAAAAAACAGGGTTGTCATTGCAGTTAGGGGAAACAGATAATTTTTGTTGTTCTGTTTATTAACGCCATAATCGTGATGTGTGTTCAGTGTGCTCATTTTTATTTTCACTCCATTAACAAGTTAAACTGATTCTACATTGTTAATAAGTTGTTTGGGCACAAGGTGATTAGAACGTTCCAAATTATCATGCTTATTCAAACTGCACATTCTTCTGAAACAGTATTGATTAAACGCTCAGTCTCACCGCTATTATAAAATATATATAAGGCTTGATTTATGTCATCTAGCACTTCAAGCCAGTTAGGAGTTAGCTTACTTATAGCAAAATACAATGAGTTATAATGTAGTGGTTTACCATCTTGCTCAACTGCATTAAGCAGTTTTATTTTTTCATTTTGGTTAAGCTCAGAAAACGTAACTGAATGGGTTAACACCGAAGGATCACCTATAATAAGATCGACCCGCTTGGCAAAAAGTAATTGCATTAACTGCAAATCGTTTACCGCACTAATAACTTTAAACTCTTCATTATCCATCATGGCATCAAATTCAGGCGTGTTTTGATATCCTCTTACAACACCTATTGTTGAGCCTTTTAATGAGTTTAGATTACCTGTAAAAATACCAGGTGCGTTTTTTCGCTTTAGAAATACAATATTTCCACCTTGAAACGAATTTGAAATACCAAGCAGCTCTCTTCGCATTTTATTTTTAACATAGTCTGAAGGCGCAGTGTCTTCAATAAAGTACTCAGGCATTAAAATATCGGCTTTTCCAAGTTCCACATTACGCACAGCTCTTGCCCAAGGTAAAAATTCTAAATAAACGCTGTAACCCTGACTATTAAGAACAGCAACGGCAAAATGATAGACCCACCCTTTGTTACATAAGTCGTTACTTATATAAGGCGGCCAATCTAAGGTAACAATATGTAATGTGCGTTTACTATTTGGGGCGCTATATAAAAGCCCCGATTTATAACGCTGCCCTTCTACAGTTTTAAGGCTATTTTTATGAATGAAGGTTACGCTTTGACTCGCGAAACTAAAACAACTAATAAAGGACAACAAAAAGACTACAATGCGCATAATAAAGCTATCGTCAAACTAATAGTCAGTTAAGTGTAGGCGTTATTTACACTTTTGAAGGAGAAATAAATCTAGAGAATGAAAAATTGGTAGAACGTGAAATTGAATATAGACAGTTTCTAATGCCAACTAGCAGATTTAATTGGCATTACAAAAGTTATAAAGCAGGTTTAACCCATTTCATTTTATTGTTGGTATCGCGCGAACTTATTATTGTGTCATCACTGCTTTTAACACCACCTAATTTAGAAAGCCTATCGTAAAGTACTACATTACAGGTTGCAGCTAAGTTCATGCACCCTATAGTAGGAATGTAAACTACTTCATCACACCACTTTAGTACGTCTTTAGGAACAGAACCATCTTCTGGGCCCAAAACATAAAATGCATTTTCTGGGTGCTTAAATTCAGGGAGCGGTGTAGCACCTTCAATTAACTCAACGACAACAACGGTTGCTCCTTCAGGTTTTACTTTTTCTAGGCTATCAGTAGAGGTTAATGGAATACGTTCAACCACATTTTTAGTATCGGTATGAAATTTTTGCGCATTAAGATATCGATTACCCGTAAAATAAACCTGCTTTGCGTCGTAACACCCAGCAGCTCGTAACACACCGCCAACGTTAGTAGGGCTCTTCGGGTTTATTAAACCAATACTCGCTTTTAACTTGCTCATTAATCGCAGTCCTTTGTTGGCCACTCAGCAATGTATAGATCAAAATCATCTAATTTTACATTACTGTCTTTGACTGTTTTATCTTTTACTGAAATACCGAGATCATGCATAAGTGTTTTATCGCCGTTATTTAATAACGGGTGCCACGAAGCTAAACCACGCCCTTCATGTAAGCGGCGGTAACTGCAGCTCTGCGGCATAAAGAAAATATCTTTAAGGTTTTCTTTGGTTAGTTTTACGCAAGAAGGGACAAGTGTTTGGCGGTTTTCGTATTCGCTACACCCACAGGTATTATTATCTAAATACTGACAAACAATATTTGTGAAAATGAGCTGTTCACCTTCTCGTAGCTGATCTGTGGGGGAAAAATCGTCTTCGTCTTCACTATCTATAAACGTATTTAAACAACATTTACCACAGCCATCGCAAATGGCTTCCCATTCATTTTGGCTCATTTCGCTCAAGCTTTTTGTAAGCCAAAACTGTGTATTTGCTAACTGTTGATCAAACATAGTGTTCTCGCGCCCTTTTAAGAGCGCGCATTCTAACGTATTGCACTAAATGGCGCAAAGCGAATACCTCAATTTGATAATCACTTTGCGCTATTCATTAACGCTGCGATTGCACCCAACGCTTAATTTTTTTCTCCAAAATAGGCATGGGTAATGCGCCATCTATTAATATTTGCGTATGAAACGCCTTAATATCAAATTGGGAACCTAGCTCTTTTTTACAATAATCGCGAAGTTCTTTAATTTTAAACTCCCCTAATTTGTACGAAAGTGCTTGCCCTGGCCACGCAATATAACGCTCAACCTCTGCCACTACATCGCTTTCAGCCATTGATGAATTAGCGAGCATGTATTGTATACCTTGCTCGCGCGTCCACCCTTTTGCATGAAAACCAGTATCGAGCACTAAACGCATTGCCCGTAATTGCTCGTCAGCCAAACGCCCATACCACATATACGGATCGGTAAATAATCCAAGCTCTTTTCCTAAACTTTCTGCATACAGTGCCCACCCTTCAGCAAAAACCGTATACCCACCAAATTTACGAAAATCAGGTAAGCCGTCTATTTCTTGTTGAAGAGCGATTTGAAAATGATGACCCGGTGCCGCTTCATGAATCGAGAGTGTTTCGAGTAAAAACTTAGGTTGTGCTTTTAAATTAAAAGTATTGATATAAAAAATACCCGGACGTGAACCATCTGGTGCAGGGGCTGCATAAGAAGCACCCGCCGCAGACTGAGCACGATAAGCCTCTACTGGTTTAACAATGTAAGGCGCTTTAGGGGCCACATCAAATAACTGCGGTACTTTTGCATCAATTTTTTTCTTAACATTTTCGTACGCTTCAATAAGCTCATCAGCGGTATTAAAGTAGAACTCATCTGAATCACGCAAGTGAGTAAAAAATGTAGGCAAATCGCCGTCAAAGCCAACGGTGTGTTTTACCTTTTTCATTTCGCTCAAAATACGCGATACTTCGCTTAAACCAATATTGTGAATTTCGTCAGCAGATAAGTTAAGCGTTGTGTTTTTCTTTATTTGGTATTCGTACCAAGCTTTACCATTAGTAAAATCACTGTAGCCTACTGACACACGACTACTAGGTATATAATCGTTAATTAAAAATGTGTGCATGCTTTGATAAGCCGGCACTAATTGCTTCATGATTAAATCGCGGTATTGCGCTGTTATTTCTTGTTTTTGCTCAGCTGTAAACGAATTTGGTAAATTTTTTATAGTTCCCCAAAACAGTGAGTCTTCAGCCTTACTTACAACATGCGCACTAAATTGTGGGGCTAACTTTTTTGCAAGTGGCAAAGGTAAAACAATTTTTTGTTTTATACCTTCAGCCATAGAAAGCTCAACACTTTTAAGCCATTTGATATAGCCATCACTACGTTTTAAAAAATTATCGTAATCTTGTACTGTTTTAAAAGGTTGTGCACTTTGCCCAGAGCCAAATCCAGCAAACACATTATGTGCTCCCGACATTTGATTAATAGGCAGGAAGTAGCTTGGAAATTGCATCCCCTCGAGGTTAAGTGCAAGGTCACGTTTTAAAATCTCATAACTTAATAGCGCTTGCCCTGTTAATTGTTGTGAATCAATGTAAGCAAGGCGTTGTTGATACTTTTTATAAAAAGCCGCCTTTTTGTTACGATTTGTCGCTGAAATTTCAGGCGTGAACTGATCATTAAATTCATTTTTACCGCTATATGTTGCCCTGATTGGCGAAAATGCAAGCGACTCATTGTAGTATTGATCAACAAGCACGTCTAATTGCTGCTCGGCCGATAATTCTGAAACCACAGCATTTATAGATGATGAAACCGGTTTACTATTATTTTGTTGAGACGTTGTGCTACTACAGCCCATTAGCGCACCGATCACTGAAGAAGCGACCAGTGCTAATTTTAATAATTTCATATTAATCCTTATAAAAAACTCAGCTCGATTATGAGCTTTAAATTAAGCTAAATAAAGTAGTAACTTAGTCGTTATTTTATTGCACTTTTACTTGAGCTTGGTAAAGTCAAAACAACGTAACTTTCATATAAAAGAATTAAAAAGTGAAAAAGCACCTATTATCAGCCTCAATAGCCATATTATGTTTGAGCAGTCTACCAGCCCAGGCAGTCACCTACATTTCTGCAAAAGCCATGTTAGATGTAGAGAATGGCACACTCATTCAATCGCCATTAATTACTATTGATGATGGTGTGATCACCTCAATAGAACGTAATAAAAAGCCGAAACTAGGTAAAAATGATGAACTTATTAACCTACCACAGTTAACACTAGTCCCTGGATTGATGGACATGCATGTACACTTAACGAGTGATCCTACTGTTTCTCGAAGTGAGCGCTTGGGTCAATCAATCCCACGCATGGCAGTTAAATCGGCTTATTTTGCTAAAAAGACCCTTGAAGCAGGTTTTACTACCGTAAGAAATGTGGGCGCAGATGGTTATAGCGTTATTGCGGTGCGAGACGGTATTAATGCGGGTGACATTGTAGGCCCACGAATTTGGGCTGCAGGTCCTTCACTGGGTATAACTGGCGGGCACTGTGACAATAACCGTTTACCGCCAGAGCTAAAATATACCTCAGCAGGTGTTGCAGACGGACCATGGGCGGTTAGAACAAAAGTACGTGAAAATATAAAGTACGGTGCAAACGCTATAAAGTTTTGTGCTACAGGTGGTGTTTTTTCAAAGGGTACCAAAGTAGGTGTACAACAATATTCGCTTGAAGAAATGAAAGCCATTGTTGAAGAAGCTCACATGCGCGACCTACCAGTTGCAGCGCATGCACACGGCACAAGCGGCATAAAAACAGCCATCATTGCAGGTGTTGACAGCGTAGAACACGCAAGCTTTTTAGACGATGAAGCCATAGCCCTGGCTAAAAAACATGGCACTTGGCTTTCTATGGATATATACAACACAGAATACACATTAAGCTTTGGCGAACAAAATGGTGTAGACGAAGAAAACCTAAACAAAGAACGCCAAGTTTCTAAAAAACAAAGAGATAGCTTTAGCCGAGCTGTAAAAGCTGGTGTGAACATGGTATTTGGAACCGACGCTGCCATCTACCCACATGGTGATAATGCAAAGCAGTTTTCACGTATGGTTGAATTTGGCATGACTGAACTGCAAGCTATTCAATCAGCTACCATTAACAGCGCTAAACTGCTGAAAATGCATAACAAACTAGGGCAAATAAAAACGGGATATGCCGCCGATATTATCGCTGTTGAAGGAAACCCATTGAAAAACATTTCAACATTAGAGCAAATACCGTTTGTGATGAAAGCAGGTATTGTTTATAAAACTGAAAAATAAAATTTAAATCTAAGTTAAGGCTGGCTTTGTAGTGTTAGCCTTTACTTTTAACGTTAAAATTCATTAAATTTTAATTCTCAATCCTAAAAACACTCAAATTAAAAGCAGAGTAAAACAATGTGTTAAAGGTAAAGCTTTAATAGCATTGCTTTACCTGATCTCTATTGTCACTTTTAGTTTATTACTCTTAATTTGGGAGAGTTGTTAAAGAAAATCATATTGCAATTTGTTTTTCTTAATTGCCAAATTCGTCCCCTCCTTTATATTTGTTTGGTTTTTATTAACTAAGTCGGCCTATTTGTATAAAAAACACGCAAACAGTTGTTTTAATCTAATATTTATTGAACTTTTAGTATATTTTGCAAATAATAATCATTACCATTACCGCAAATAAATAAATGCGAATGGTTATCATAATGAAAAATTTTAAATACTCACTCCTCACCTTTGCTTGTTTAAATACACAAGCCGCTTTAGCATCAACCACTGCAGAACAAGATATTGAACACATAAGTGTTTATCAAAAACAAAATCAAGTTGTCATGAGTTCGGGTCTTGCCACAAAGTCAGATATGTCCTTAATGGAAACCCCTGCTCCTGTTGTTATTATTGATCGTGAATTAATTGAATCACAGGGCGTAGACAACCTACAAGATCTTGTCCGTAATGTGAGTGGTTTAACCCAAGCGGGTAATAATTATGGTATTGGTGATAACCTGGTTATTCGCGGTCTTGACGTCAATTACACTTATGATGGTATGTATGGGGGAGCTGGACTTGGAAACACCTTTAATCCAACTCGCTCATTAACCAATGTTGAGTCGGTTGAAGTGTTAAAAGGCCCAGCAACAGGTTTATATGGTATTGGTAGCGCTGGTGGTGTAATTAATTTAATTGAAAAAAAACCTGAATTTGAAGAAAAGCATAAAGTCGCTTTAGAGCTTGGTCAATGGGACAGCTACTCTCTTGCGTTTGACAGCACAAATGCACTTAGCGAGAACTTAGCGTATCGCGTAATGGCTAAAACAGCATCAAGCGATGGCTTTCGTGATTTAAAAGAAGAGCGTGATGAAATTTATACATCACTTAAGTATGTGTTAAACGATAAACAAGACGTTATGCTCTCTGCTGCCTATATTAAGGATTCAATTGCTGTTGACTCAATTGGCCACCCTATTCGCATATACAACGCAGAGACAGCGAATGGCTTAACTGCTGGTGAAGTAACCGCTGCAGACTTAGTAAACGATCCGACAGGCAGTGGCTTACAACTGACAAGTGAACAGCAATTACAATTAGCGAACTCTCTTTCTGCAACAGATGGTTTAACACCCTATGACTTTGGTACCAATGGGATTATTTCACCAATGGCAGATGATAATGAAGGTGAAGAATTACGATTTAAGCTTACGCATAATTACTTTATCACTGATGACTTATTCTTAAACCAGCAACTACAGTACCGTAATTACACATCAAGCTTTGCTCGTCAAACAGGGGCTTTTAATTACGTGTACTCAACTCGCAGTGGCGTTATTAATCAAGACCCTCGTGCTCCTTTAGTTGAAAATGATGTACTTTATCCATTTGCAGCTAGGCGCCAAGAGTATCGCCAAGTAGAAGCAGATGAAAAATCATGGCAGTACTTTTTAGATTTAAGATACGACTTTGAGATAGGCGATATTGATAACGAACTCTTAGTTAATGCAAATTATGAAGACCGTCATATTGGTTTCAAACAATACTCTATTTATGACAGCGATAAAGTAATTTACGACACTGATGGTAATGTGCTTTATCAAGGTGCTTTACCCTATATCTATGACATGAGGCAACCAAATTGGCCAATCGGTGGCTTTGACGATTACGACCCGCTAAAAACGAGTGATTATAATAAAAAGGTTCAAGCATGGGGAATGGGCGTTCAGCATGTAGGTTATATTAATGACACACTGACTACACGCATAGGAGTCGCCTATAACCGTATTAAGCAGAGCTACGAACATAATGGTGTAGATGAACGTTACAGTTCAAGCCGTGCAGAGCCAACCCCTGAGGCAAACACATCTGATTCAGGTTTAACCTATAATTTAGGTGCTACTTATCAGCCTACTGAAGATTTTTCTGTGTTTGTTAATCACTCTAAAGGCCGAACCGCATACAGTGTATTAGGCTCTGTTGCTGGTAACGAAGCAGATAGAGAAGACTCAGAATCAATAAGTAATGACTTAGGCTTTAGGTATAAAGCATTTGACGACCAGCTACTAGCTACTTTAGTTGTGTTTGAAAGCGCTCGTACAAATCTTGAATACAGTAACCCACTGTATGAAGCTGATGTGTCTGGCCCTGATATAGTAGAAAGCTACTTTGATGGCGAAGAGCAAACCAAAGGCGTTGAGCTTGATTTAAATGCGTATTTAAATGAGCAGTGGAAAATAAATGTTAACGCCGTATATCAAGACGCGCGTGATAAATCTAACCCCAATAGTAGCGCTTACGACACTCGTCAAAAAGGGGTGCCTTATGTAACTGCAAGCACATGGGTTACTTACTATGCAAACATATTTAATTTACCCGAGTCCGTTAATATTAGCGGGGGTATTACTTACGTTGATAACAGAAGTACTAACTCAAGTTCATTTAGTATTCCTGATGGCTATGTACCTGGCTACACTGTGTACGATGCTGCAATTTCGTATACAACTAAACAGTGGAACATGCAGCTTAATTTAAACAACCTATTTAACAAACAGTATTATTCTAAAGCGATGTTTTTAGGCGGTATGCCTGGTGAAGAGCGTAATGCAAAATTAAGTTTTAGTTACACACTTTAGTGATTAAAATTTATGGGTGCTTGTATTTACAAGCGCCCTTAATATTTAAAAACTATGCATAAAATGGCTTAAATTGTATTTAAGCTAAACTAAGATTATTTTAGTGCGCTTAATGCCTTGCTATCGCAAATCAACATGCTAGCATTTAATTTCTGAAATTACTGAAAGTTAATGATATGACTTTATCTGAAAAGAATTTTACCTTTGTGATGCATTGTGGCGAAATGGGCAGCCGTTGGGGCTTTAACCGCACAATAGGCCAAATGTGTGGTTTACTAATCATTACTAAAAACCCGATGACAGCGAATGAAATTGCCGACTCACTAAGTATCTCTCGTGGTAATGTGAGTATGGGCATAAAAGAGCTGCAATCTTGGCAATTAATTAAAGTTCAGCACATTCCGGGTGATCGTAAAGAGTATTATGCGCCTGCAGGCGATATTTGGGATATGGCTAATCGAGTATTTGAAGAGCGAAAAAAACGTGAAATCGATCCAACGCTCAGCCTTTTGCGAGATAACTTACTCGACGAAGCGAATAACGAAGAAGAAGTGTATGCCCAAAAGCAAATGGAAGAAATTCACAACCTACTTGAAACGGTCACTAAATGGTCGTCTGAGTTACAGCGTTTAACTCCCGAGCAGCTCAACAAACTTATGAAACTGGGATCAGGAATTGGCAAGGTCATCGATTTAAAAGACAAAATTTTTAAAAAAGAATAAAGCCGCATTTTGCGGCTTTATTTTTTATTGAACTATATTTTTGGGTATCCGATTCTATCAGACAAATAACCCACACTCGTTGCAAAGTAATAAGAGCGGTTCCAATGCATTAACACTTTGTAATTATCATAGGCCAAAAACATACGGCCGTTGATATCATCGGGCATAACCAGTGCTGCTCGTACATCAACGTTAGGCAACGCAGTACCGTCTGCTCTTCTCACCCCTAAAGCCTGCCACTCATCGAGTGAACGCTCAGAATCATTCCAATACTCAAGCCATTGTTTACGTGTTTTAGTACCACGAACTAAAATATATTTATTGTCAAAGTTATCAGGAAGCATAACTTGACGACCCCAAGTTAATGAGTCGTTCCACCCTTCTTGCTTTAAATAATTAGCAATTGAAGCAAACGCATCTTCTTTTGTAGTCCAAATATCTTTGCGACCATCATTGTTATAATCAATTGCATAAGCATTAAAAGACGTTGGCATAAATTGAGTTTGCCCCATAGCCCCAGCCCAAGAACCTTTAAACTTATCTAAGGTAATATGACCCGATTTTAAAATGTCTAAAGCCGCCCACAACTGACGTTTATAAAGTGCTTCACGGCGGCCATCAAAGGCAAGTGTCACTAATGATGAAATAACATTGTGACCGCCTTGAATAGTACCAAAGTTACTTTCAAGACCCCATAAAGCGACTATAAAGCGTGCTTGTACGCCAAACTCTTTAGCTACTTGCTCAAGAATATCTTTGTTCTCAGCATAAAGTTTACGAGCACGGTCAATTTTCCATTGTGGTACACGTTTTGGTAAATAGGTCTCGAGTGTTTCTTTCACTTCAGGCTGGTTTTTATCAGCTGATACCACTTTTTCTTTATACGTCGCGGTCGCAAATGCACTATCAATTAACGACTTCTCGTAGCCTTTTGCGATTGCTTCTTCTTTTAGGTTTACTAAGTAATCTTTAAATTCGGCTTGTGTTTTGGCAACAACTGACGAACTCAAGCATAAACCACATAATACAACTGCCAGTTTTTTAATCACGATCGGCTCCATTTTGTTTTCTTAGTTCAGTAAGCAAATTATCTTCCGGTGGTGGAAGTTGTAAATAGTATCCTTGATCGGTTAATGCACCCTTAACGGTTTCCAAATCCGCACCACCTAGGTGCTCACGTTTAGCTAAGTTGATGAGCATCACATATTGAGGTTTGCCAAACATAGCCATTAGAGGTTCTGGAACTTTGCTAAAATCATCTCTTTTTTCAACAAATAAGAAGGTATCCGTCTTTTTCTTACTTTTATATACCGCAGTTAACATTATGACCCTATAAATTCTTGCACAACAATGCTGCACACTATACCATGAGAGTAATAATAAGTTAGAAAATTTAGATTAGAAATTTTGATTAAGGCCTTATTCAGCCTGTGTTTATCTAATTATAATTTCTTATCATACAATTCAATTGAGCGTGTATGTCGGACCAAATTTTTGAGTTAAAAGGGAATCTTTTTACGTTATCAGTTTTACATCTTTATAGTGCTGATATAAACCTTTTAGCAGAACAATTGTACGTAAAAATAGCCCAAGCTCCTCGTTTTTTTGAAGGAGCCCCTATTGTTGTCAATTTAGAAGAAGTAAAAAGCAGTTCTTTAGACTTTGTTCATTTAAAGTCACTTATCGAACGAATGAGCTTCAACGCAGTGGGTGTATGCAATGGCTCTGATGGGCAGCATGCAAATGCCAAAAAAGCTGGCTTTTCAGTATTAAATTATTCGCAAGACGTAAAAGCAGAGCCCGTTGAAAAGCAACCAAACACGTCAATTGTCGAAAAAAATATTATACTTCCAGCACAAATAATTAACGGTACTGTACGCTCGGGTCAACAGGTGTATGCAAAAGACCGCGACCTTATTGTATTAGGCGCTGTTAGTCATGGTGCAGAAGTAATAGCAGATGGCAACGTACATATTTACGGAACCCTTCGTGGTCGCGCAATAGCGGGCGCAAAAGGATTAGAAAATGCACATATATTTTGCCAAAAGCTAGAAGCAGAACTTGTTTCCATAAATGGCAACTACTGGATCAGTGACTCTCTACAAGGTGAGTTTTGGGGCAGTGCAGTGCAAATACAACAAAAAAATGAATCATTAGAAATTTCAGCTTTGGTTAAAGGATAAATCTCATGGCAAAAGTAATTGTCGTTACCTCGGGTAAAGGTGGTGTTGGTAAAACAACATCAAGTGCCGCAATAGGCACAGGCTTAGCATTAAAAGGCTATAAAACGGTTATTATCGATTTTGACATCGGTTTACGTAACCTTGATTTAATTATGGGGTGCGAGCGCCGCGTTGTTTATGACTTCGTAAACGTCATAAACGGTGAAGCAAACCTAAACCAAGCACTTATCAAAGACAAACGTGTTGAAAAGCTATTTTTACTGCCAGCATCGCAAACGCGTGATAAAGATGCACTAACTCGTGATGGTGTAGAACGCGTTTTAAACGAGCTAAAAGAAGACTTTGATTATATTGTATGTGATTCACCAGCAGGAATTGAAGCGGGTGCGATGATGGCAATGTATTTTGCTGATGAAGCGATTGTAACCACCAATCCAGAAGTGTCATCTGTACGAGATTCTGACCGTATTTTAGGTATTTTGCATAGCAAATCTAAACGCGCTGAAGAAGGCCTTGAAAATATCAAAGAACACCTATTATTAACACGCTACAACCCTGAGCGTGTTGCTAAAGGTGAAATGCTTTCGGTAGAAGACGTACAAGACATATTAGCTATCGATTTGTTAGGTGTTATTCCTGAGTCACAAGCAGTATTGAGTGCATCAAATTCAGGTCAACCGGTAATATTGGATGGCGAATCAGATGCTGGTCAAGCATATGCCGATGCCATAAACCGCTTACTTGGTGAAACCGTCGATTTTCGCTTCTTAGATGTAGAGAAAAAAGGCATTTTTAAACGGATTTTTGGAGGCTAATGTGTCGTTACTTGACTATTTCCGCTCAGAAAAGAAAAACAGTGCGTCTCTTGCAAAAGAGCGATTGCAAATCATTGTCGCACACGAACGTTCTCAGCGTGGAACACCTGAATACCTACCACAATTAAAACAAGATATTTTGGATGTAATTCGAAAATATGTGAACGTTAATAGTGATGCAGTGCAGGTACAATTTGATCAGAATGAAGACGACTTAGCTGTATTAGAGCTAAACGTAACTTTACCTGACGAAGAAAAGAAATAATTGAAGAATGGGCGCGTTAAGCGCCCTCTTTATAACTAACAACTACTAAAATATTAACCTTTTAGGTATCCCACTCTTTTAAAGCTTCTTTAATAAAGCTATAACGCCAAGAGCTCAATAAATCTGGCTTTATATGTGTCTTTTTTTGCTCTGCCGTCAACTTCCAATTCCAGCTGATTAATTGATTAACTTGTTTTTTAGATGCTAAAACGTCCTCAGGAATATTATTAGCTTTAGCAACTTTCGTTATTTTTTGCTTAATATCTTTTGCCGTTTGTTTATAATTAGGAAAATCGATTAAACGCTTCAACACTTGCGGGTGCTCGTCAACAGCAATTGCTTTAGCTTTTTCTATACACTTTAAAATCTCAACCCCTGAGCGATTAACTTCAATCGATTCTACACCCGGTATTTGACGCAATGAATTTAAACTAGATGGCCCTCGCTTAGCGATTTCGGTCATGTTATGTTCTTTCAACACAAAATTGAGAGCAAGGTTTTTACGTATTGCTTTATTACGGCGCCATATGGCTAGCTCTTTTAATACAGCTAATTCATGTGGTCTTAACTGCCAAGCATTTTTAATATCTTTATAGAGCAATTCATCCGGTGTTTGAAAAGCTCGCTTATTAGCAATTAATTCGCTCTCATGCAGCACAATCTCAAACAAGTCAGCTTCGTTGATGCGATCGATAATTAATTCAAAGCACGGTAATAAATGAAATGTATCAGCGGCAGCATAATCAAGTTGCTTAGTAGTTAGCGGTCGTTGTAGCCAATTGGTACGTGATTCGCTTTTATCTATTTCAATACCTAGGAGTGTTTTAACCATAAGGGCAAACCCCATACAGTTTCCTTCACCAAGCAATTGCAAAGCAAATTGAGTATCAAACAATGGTGCAGGAACAAACCCAGCATATTTTTGAAATACTTCAATGTCTTCAGATGGTGAATGAAGCACTTTTAAAACTGCGGGGTCTTTTAAAACCTGCCAAAAATCAAATAACGAGAGCTCAGCTAAAGGATCGATAAGTGCTAAATGCTCACCGTCAAAAACCTGAATGAGTGCAACTTCTGGATACAAAGTGCGACGACGCATAAACTCGGTATCAATAGCTAATATAGGCTTATTTTGGATCTGCTCAACAAAGGTATTAAGCTGAACTTGTGTTTGAATTAATTGATATTGCACTTAGTCTCCTACAATAAAAAAGCCGGCTAATGCCGGCTTTTTTATAGTTTTCTAATCTTTCAAGGCTCGTCTGAGTATTTTACCTACGTTTGTTTTAGGTAACTCATCCCTAAACTCAACGAGTTTTGGAACCTTGTAATTAGTTAAATTATCACGACAATGGTTTATTATATCTTTTTCAGTTAAAGAAGGGTCTTTTTTAACAACAAAAACTTTAACTTGTTCACCGCTGACATCATGAGGAATACCAACAGCCGCCACTTCAAGCACACCGTCGTGCATTGCAACAACTTCTTCAATCTCATTTGGGAAAACGTTAAAGCCAGATACTATGATCATGTCTTTTTTACGATCTACTATATAGAAGAAGCCTTCATCGTCATATGTAGCAATGTCACCTGTTGCAAACCAACCGTCTTGTAAACATTCGGCTGTGGCATCTGGGCGCTTGTAATAGCCAAGCATAACCTGAGGGCCTTTAACGCATAATTCGCCAGGCTCACCTTTAGCTGCCTCTTCACCATTCTCAAGCATTAGCTTAATGTCAGTATTTGGTGCAGGTAAACCAATAGAACCGTTATAAGACTCTAAGTCGTAAGGGCTAATTGTAACAAGTGGAGCACATTCAGTAAGGCCGTAGCCTTCCATCAGTTTTGACCCCGTCACTTTTTGCCACTTTTCAGCAACAGGACGTTGAACCGCCATACCACCACCTAACGACATTTTTAGGTGGCTAAAATCAAGTTCATCAAAACCTGGTGTGTTTAGTAAACCATTAAATAATGTGTTAACACCGGTGATTGCTGTAAATTTAGTTTGGCTTAATTCTTTTACAAAACCCGGCATATCACGCGGATTAGTAATCAATAAGTTTAAACCACCATATTTCATGAACGTTAAGCAGTTAGCCGTAAGTGCAAAGATATGGTAAAGCGGCAGTGCCGTTACAACCACTTCTGTTCCACGGTTTAGTACCTTATCTAAACAACCAGACACCTGCTCAAGGTTACCCACCATATTACCATGGCTCAACATAGCACCTTTAGATACACCGGTCGTACCGCCTGTGTATTGTAAAAATGCTAGGTCAGATAAATTTAATTCAGGGCGTGTGTAAGCATTTTCGTCAGCGTTTAACAAATCTGAAAATTTAATCGTGTTTGGTAAGTTGTATTTAGGCACCATTTTTTTAACGTGCTTAACAACAAAGTTAACAATGTGCTTTTTAAGGCCACCCACCATGTCACCAACTTGTGTAACCACGATGTGTTTAACGTCTGTTTTACCTAAAGCCTTTTCAAGAGTATCTGCAAAGTTTGCAAGAATGAAAATGGCGCTTGTGTCTGAATCTTTTAACTGATGTTCGAGCTCACGTACAGTGTATAAAGGGTTAACGTTAACTACCACACACCCTGCTCGTAAAATACCTAAAATAGAAATAGGTGTTTGTAATAAGTTAGGCATCATTACGGCAACTTTGTCGCCTTTTTTGAGTCCCAAATCATTTTGAATATACGAGGCAATTTTTTTAGTTGCTGTGTCTATTTCTTCATACGACAACGTTTTACCCATGTTTGTGAATGCAGGTAAATCTTTGTAATCAGAAAAACTTTTTTCGAACACTTCGAGTAACGAGTTGTAATGCTCAGGATCGATTGTTTCAGGCATACCTTCTGGGTAGCGCTTAAGCCAGATTTTTTCCACTCTTAGCCCCTGTTTATAGTTATATTTTTATTAACCTTAATCTAAGTAAGGCACTTTAACAATTGAGCAAATACTCTAATGCGGGAATAATCCCACATTTAACGTCAATATACAATTAACGTGCACCACTTTGCACCATAAATGCTTGAATGTGCTCATAACATTCTTTGCTACTTTGCATATGGCAATGGTGCCCACCCTCCACATTAATTACACTCAAGTCATTGTAATAATTAATATACTTTTCTAAATTTTGTTTTACAAACACGTAACCTTGGTTACCTAAAATTAATTGGCATGGTGCAATTAATTCTTTTATTGCACCAATACATTGCACTTCATCAAACCTAAAACCTGAATGATTTTTGAGCTTAGGATCGGTTGTTAGTGTAAAACCCTTAGAAACTGCTTTGATATTTCGTTCCATCAATAGCGAAATTAATTCAACATCTAAGTCGGTTGTTTTAGACCGTGCCTCGTAAATATCTTTTTTACAGGGATATATTCTTGTTTTTTTATTATGCGTTCTTGCACGATTAAGCACAGCATTTTTTAGTTGCTCCGTAACTTCCTCGCTGGGTGTTGTTACGCAGCCAATACCCTCAATAAAATTTACCGATTTAACCATTTGGCTAAAGCAACTGGCGAAAAGACCCGCGACCATAGCTCCCATAGAATGCCCGACTAAATGAACTTTGTCAGCACCAATAGCTTCAATAAATTGATAAACATCATCGATGTAATCAACAAAATAGTAATGTGCGTCATCACTGCGCCACGATGTTAAACCATGTCCAGAAAAATCAATACAGTACCAAGTTTGCTCTGGCTTTTGGCCATCAAGCATGGGCTTAAAACTTTTACAATTATCTAACCAACCGTGAAGTGCTATTACTACCTCTTCACCAGAGCCTATTTTTAAACCATGAATATCTAAATTACGTGTTTGAATATTAAATGGCCGCACATAAACCTCTTTTTATTTTTGTAAATTTATAACATACAAGTTGTCAGACCACTAAATAGTTTCACTAAATGTTTGTTATTTTAGTCGCTGAGGCTACAACTGCAACCTAGAAGAATAAATAAAAACCGTCATTTATTCATAATGTTATTTTTAATTTAGCTCGACTATTATGTGTGTGTTTTTTGTTATTTGGTGTTTCCTAATAGATATTTTAACGGCTTTACAATAATTTTTACGCACAATAATCAGCTTATATATAGCTAAATCATCATTTGTCGCAATCTATTAATTTATTTATCATAGTTAAGGTATACAATAATTTAGCTATTAATAAAGTACACTCAAAAGGTACATAAAACATGAAAAAACAATTAAGTGTGTTAGCTCTAATGTGCACTGCATCTGGTGCAATGGCCGAAACTGCACCTAAAAATGTAATTTATATGATTGGTGATGGCATGGGGCCTGCTTATACTACTGCTTATAGTTATTTTAAAGATGACCCCACTACAAAGTCTGTTGAGCAAACCGTTTTTGATACCATGCTGACAGGAATGGCGCGTACTTACCCTGACGATCACACAGTTGTAACCGATAGCGCCGCAAGTGCGACAGCGTTGAGCAGCGGACATAAAAGTTATAATGGTGCAATTGCCGTAGATACTGATAAAAAACCACTTAAAACAATGCTTGAAATCGCTAAACAGCGAGGCATGACTACAGCCCTATTAGCTACATCACAAATAAACCACGCTACACCAGCAAGCTTTGCCGCTCATAATGAATCACGTAATAATTACGACGAAATTGCTAATGATTATATTGATAATAAAATTGCAGGCAAACTACCCGTTGACCTAATGCTGGGTGGTGGTACTAAATACTTTATTCGAGACGACAGAAATTTAGTTGACGAATTTAAAGCAGCGGGTTACCAGTATGGTGACGATATTCAAAACCTTAATCAAATTACGCAACTTCCAGCTATCGGTTTATATGCCGCTAAAGGCTTACCTTTTGCGTTAGACGAAAACCCAACAAGGTTAACTAAGCTTACTTCTAAAGCACTCGACCTTCTAGACAATCAAAATAAAGATGGTTTTTTTGTAATGATTGAAGGTAGCCAAATTGATTGGTGTGGGCATGCAAACGATATAGCTTGTGCCATGGCCGAAATGGATGACTTTGCATCTGCTATCGAAAAAGCTAAAGCATATGTTGATAAAAATAAAGATACTTTATTAGTTATAACTGCTGATCACTCTACAGGTGGCTTAACATTGGGTGCGCACGGCCAATATAAGTGGGAAGCAGATGTTGTGCATGGCGTAAAAGCAACAGCGGGTAAAATTACACAACACTTACTTAAGTCTGATGATTTAAAATCAGTGTGGAATAAATATACCAGCATTGCATTTACCCCTGAAAACAAAATAAAACTTGAGCAAGCTAAATCTATGGGTGACAAAGCACTCAACTTAGCCGTTAAAAGTATTATTAGTGACACAAGCTTTACTGGATGGACTACGGGTGGCCATACTGCAGTAGACGTACAAGTTTTTGCTTATGGTAAAGGGAGTGAACAATTTGTTGGCTCTCAAAATAATACAGATATAGCTGATAAGTTAATACACTTTATAGAACAGTAAAATACGTATAAAGCAAAAAAAACCGAACAATGTGAAGTGACCCCAATAAGTTGGACTCATTTCTAAGCGGCAACCAAGGCCTGATTTCGATATTGTATCGGACTCAGGCCTTTTAGTTTTAGCTTAATGCGTTCGTTGTTGTAATAATCGATGTATTCTTTGATGTTTTCAATGAGTTCATTTGCGTCCTTGAACGTCTCATTGTGATACATCTCAGTTTTTAATATGCCGAAGAAGTTTTCTGCAACGGCATTGTCTAAGCAGTTTCCTTTTCGAGACATACTTTGAATTAGCCCATGCTTTTTCAGGTGTTGTTGATATCGTTTATTTTGATATTGCCAACCTTGGTCTGAGTGGATGAGTGGTCTCTCATGCTTCAACAGCTTTGCTGTTGCGGCTTTAAGCATGTCAGTCACTAGTGGTAGCGTGACAGATGTCCTTACCTCATAGCTGACCACTTCTTGGTTAAATAGGTCTATTACCGGTAACAGGTATACCTTTTCTCCATTGACTTTAAATTCAGTGACATCGGTCACCCATTTTTGATTGGGCTTCTTTGCCGTAAATTCACGTTTGAGAACATTTTCAGCGATTCTACCGACTTCACCTTTGTAAGAGGTGTAGCGTTTAGGTCTGACTTTTGATTTCAAGCCAAGTTCGCCCATCAAGCGTTGCACGCGCTTATGATTAACCATCAAACCCATTGCTCTTAGCGTGCAAGTTACCCTACGGTAGCCGTATCGTCCTTTGTGCTTGTGATAGATATCACGTATTCTTTCGCATAAGTCAGTGTTGGAACAGGGCTGAACCAGTGTATTACGATGGTAATAATACACACTCTTGGGAAGCCCTGTGACCTTTAATAAGTGTTGTAAGCTGTATTTTGCCTTGAGCTCTTCGACAACTATCGTTTTGTCTTTGCTTTTTTCTTTCTGGCCTGAGCCAAGGCTTCTAACTTTTTTAAGACTGCGTTCTCTGCACGTAGATAGTCCAATTCTTCCCTGAGCTCTTTTTCAGACATGTCTGCTGATGGTTTAGGAGTTGAAGAATGATTCGTCACGCGAGGCCTACCTTTTTTCTGTGGTTTTAGTCGGGTTATACCCCCGTGAGCATAAAGCTTTTGCCATTGAAATAAAATACCTGGGGATGATAAGTCGAAATAGGCGCTAGTATAACCCAAAGACCAATCATTAATTTCCATCGTCTCGAGCACATGAATTTTGAACTCGCCTGAATAAGGTAACTGTTTATGTATAAAACTCTTTGACCCATTAAGCAGGTAGACCTGAAACCAATAACGAATAAGCCGAGCGCTAATATTGTACTTTCTACTTAATGCTTCAGAGTTTTCCTGCTCAGCAAGTTGTGCGAGCTTTAACTTAAATATTCTTTTGTGCTTGGACATAAAAAGACCCCCAGTAATTGGATTGTCCAACTATTGGGGGTCACTTCAATGTTCGGTTTTTTTATTAAAGGTTGATTACTTTTAAGCGTAAATATCTACCCCAATTAAATTTTGTACTTCAGCTCTGCGTTCTAAATTTGCAAACTCAGTATAGGTAGAAATGGCTTTGCTATTTTTTGCACTAGGCTGGTCGTAAATTGTTTGGCTGAAGTTATCACCCTTTGCGCTAGTTTTGAACAATCGATTAGCAAGCTCAACGCCCTCGGCACTGGTTTTTACATAATCAGTATTTGTTTTTTGAGCAGCAGCTTGATCTGCCAAACCTTGTGGTCTTGCAGTTACTCCCTTAGCAGGGATTACTCTACCAGGAATATCACCTGTAAAAAAACCTGAGCCAATAGGCAGCGTCATCACGCTTCTCCAACCTTAAAACATACCTAAAATTATGATTTAAAAACAATCAATTTGCAAATTAACGCGGTACTGTTTTATTCGCGCCCTGGTAACTTTTTCCATGTTACGGTATCACGAACGTACTTTGGTTGGGCATCACTTGCTTGAACGCCCTGGCCTGCAATAAATGCGGCATCAACAAAGGCAAGCATAAAACGTGCATCTGGTAATGTTATGTCTGTATTAATAGTGATGTTTTCAAAGTTTGCTAATGCATCAGGGTACGTTTTAAAACCTGTGCCTACTGCAACTGATGCTTCGTTACTCGTTATATACTCATTAGTTAAAAGTTCAGGTTTAATAACACACTCGTTATTAACTAATTCCATTAAACCATTATTTTCTTGGTATTGTGCAAAGTAAATTTCACCCATACGCGCATCTATACTTGGAAAAACAAGTGAGCTGTTGTTTTGCTCGTATGCTTGTTGCGCCATAACAGCCAATGTAGAAACACCTACCAATGGTAAATTAGTTGAGTACGCTAACCCTTGAGCTATAGCAACACTAATTCTTACGCCTGTAAAACTACCGGGCCCTTGGCCAAAACCAATAACATCCAGTTCTTTTAATTTACAATTTGCTTTGGCCAATAACTCATCAATCAAAGGTAGAATTTTTTGACTATGCTGCTGAGGGCACTCTTCAAAATGATGAAATGTCTCTCCCTTATAATGTAAAACAAGTGATAGTGCTTCTGTTGAAGCATCAAGGGCAAGAATATTACTTTTGATCATTTTATTACTCTAATTAATTTGTTGTAAAAATGTATTAGCGACTTCTAAGCTTCGCGTACGACGCATTGCAGGTAAGCTTTTTAAGAACACTTGACCATATTGGCGTGTTACTAATCTATTATCACATATAACAAGCACGCCTTTATCTTTGCTATCGCGAATTAATCGCCCTACACCTTGCTTTAAGGCAATAACTGCTTGTGGTAATTGGATATGTGCAAATGGGTCTTTTCCCTGCATTTGGCAATCCTGCATTTTAGCTTGCAACAAGGGGTCGTCTGGCGCTGCAAAAGGCAATTTATCTATAATAACACAGCTTAATGTACTGCCTCTCACATCTACCCCTTCCCAAAATGATGCCGTACCGAGTAGAACTGCATTACCATGGCGGGTAAATTTTTCTAAAATAATCCGCTTAGACATTTGCCCTTGCATATAAACGGGGTAGTCTATTTGCGTTGTGAGCCCCTCTGCAACTAAATGCATCATACGGTAACTTGTAAAAAGCACAAAACAGCGCCCTTGCGCTGATTTTATAAGCTCAAGCGTTAATTTTACAATAGCATGAGGCATATTATCAGCATGCGATTCTGGCAAGTATCTTGGCAAACACAATAATGCTTGGTTTGGGTAATCAAACGGGCTGTCAACCATCATGCTTTGTGCTGGTTTTAGCCCTAAGCTTGCATTAAAGTGGTCAAGCTTATTATCAACCGAAAGCGTTGCAGAGGTAAACACAAATGCAGCACCGGTGTCTTGCATCATTTGTGAAAATTTTGCCGATACATTTAACGGCGTAATATTTATAGTTAAAAAGCGCCGTGTTGTCTCATACCAGTAACTAAAACCAGTTTGTGCTGTATCAAAAACCCGCTCTAATTGACCTTTAAATACTAAAGCCCGTTCAAACGGGTGTTCTATTTTATCGCTTCTGTCTAAGCATAGTTTGAGTACTTGATAAACAAAGTCCAAATCACTAATGACACGATGCAGTGCTGCACAGATTTGCTTTTCGCTAAGCTTTTCTCGCCAATCACCTCTACTGCCATCGACACCAAACTGCAAGCGTAAATCAGCTACACTGGTCTCTAATTTATTTAAGCTTTTACCAAGTTGTAACATATCAGGAATTTCAGCTCGGTATATCGCGCGTAAATCGTTAATTAAATCCACCAGCTTTTTAGTACTTACACTTTCACCAAAATAGTCGCTGGCAATTTCGCTTAGTTGGTGAGCTTCATCAAAAATATAAGCGTCGGCTGTGGGCATCAATTCAGCAAAGCCACTTTCTTTAACAGCCATATCTGCAAAAAATAAGTGATGATTAATAACAACAACATCAGCTTCAGCAGCAGTTAAACGCGCTTTTCGTATGTAACACTCTTGAAAGTCTGGACACTCTTTACCTAAACAATTATCTGCAGTGGAGTTCACATAAGGTAAAACTTTGGCGTCATCTTCTATACCAATACAATCAGCTAAATCGCCTGATTGTGTTTCACTTGCAAATTTAGCAACCATGGCAAGTTGATGCATAATATCGGGATCGTCTGTAGGCACATGCGCAACATGTTGATTTAGCCTGTAAGTACATAAGTAATTAGCGCGACCTTTTAGTAAAGCCGTTTTTTTTGTAGCACTGAGTGCCTTTACTAATTGAGGTAAATCACGATGATACAGTTGCTCTTGTAGTGCTTTAGAGCCAGTAGAAATAATTGTTCTACCCATAGACTTAAGCGCGGGTGCCAAGTAAGCGAACGTTTTGCCCGTACCTGTGCCGGCCTCAACAACGAGTTGGGAACTGTTTTTTAACGCTTGGGCAACTGCAACGGCCATATCAATTTGCGGTTGACGTGGTTTGTAGCCATCAAAAGATAACGCTAAGGGGCCGGTTGCACTAAACAATTGTTTGATAACAGCAATCACATTTTAAAAACAATAGCGCGATTTTACGTAAGGCTGTAACCAAGGGCAAGCAAATACCCCTCCTAACAAAATATAAAAAATTAAAATTAAGTACTAAAGACTGCAAAAGGAGCAACCCATATAAAATATTTACTTACCAATATTTGAAAAATCGAGAGCTAAATGCGGGTAATAGTGATCACAACTTTTGTTAATAAGTGCCGTTGGCATTGCCGCAAATTGCCCATGATCTTTTAAATACTCCATATGCTTTTCGCCGTCAGCAGTAAATTGATGAAATAAAGAGTGGTTTACTCCATCAAATTCTAATGGCTTTATACTAACGAGGTCACATAGCTCTTTATTAAAGGCAGGTGTCGATTTCACCCACTTTCCCTCAATAAACTGCTCTACATAAGCGTGCATTGTAAACACATCATTTTTTAGTAACTTGTCTAACTTAGGTGTACTTAAATGATTACGAACATCTGCCAAACCCAAGCGGGCAGGAATATTAATAGCTCGGCTCAATGCAATTTGTAATGATGCCTTTGGAATACAGTATGCTGCTTTATTGTCTAAGCAATAGTCACTACTAAGTGATTTTGCCCCATCTAAAAGTGTAAAAGGATCATATTTAATTCCATCTCTTACAAGATAATAAATTGAAACGGCCTTAGTGCGATCGTCATGGCCTTTAACATTTTTCAACCAGTTATTTATTTCACTGTGCTTTTGATTAAAATAAGCATCATTTTGTATATACTGCTGCAAACCATTCCCCTTTGTGACTCTGATTTTTATAAATTAAAATATTTAAAATGCATTTAATATGAAACAAAACAACTTTAAAACAATCACTTAAAAAAATAACCGCTATTTAAAGTAGGTTTTAATGTTACTTTTACAAAGATTAAAATAATATGTCTTCACGGGTACTTTTAACAGTCCGATTGGGCCAAGTGAAATTATGAAAAATATAGCAATTATTGCCTACGAGGGATGCTGGGCAGTCAGCGTATTATTAGCTAAAGACTTTTTTACCATTGTTTCGTTACTCGACACGCATTATTCATTACCTCAGAGTTATAACGTAGAAATAGTTACGACAGACGGTGCACCTATAACAAGCTCAAGTAATTCACTTGTTGTTGCCGATAATTCGCTTTCTGACAAACCGTATGATTTAGTGATTATTCCACCAATTGAGGGCTCTAAATTAAAGAGTATGCCCTCTAGCAGTATATTAATAATTCAATGGTTAATACCTAAAATCAATAGTAGTACGTCTATTCTCAGCTTAAGCACTGGTTCTTATTTTTTAGCCGCCACAGGCGAGTTAAATAAAACAGCCATTGCAACTCATTGGAGTTTGGTTAAACCATTGAGTAAACTATTTCCCGGCTGCCAGTTTATTAATCATAAATCGTATTTAAAAATGGGAAGTATCTATACAACGGGCTCTTTTGAGGCGGGAATAAGTGTACTACTAGAAATAGTTGCAAAAGACAAAGGCGATCGCTTTTCCCAGCAATGTGCCACACATTTACTTATTTCTGACTCTGGTAAGTTAAATTTTGCATTACCAAAATATAGTAGCCACAGAGACGAAAAAATTAGTGAAGTGCAAGACTGGATTTATAATCACTCAAGCAGCGTAATCACAATCGTTGAGTTAGCAAAATACTTTAATTTTAGTGAGCGCAATTTAAAGAGGCGATTTACGCAAGCAACCGGTATATCAATAAATAGGTACGTGCAAGAAGTGAGAATAGACAAAGCCAAAAAATTATTACTATCTACAGATAAAACCGTAAACGAAATATCAATTAACGTAGGCTACGAAAACAGCAGCTTCTTCACCCGCCTATTTAAAAAAAACACAGGGCTAACACCCGCAAAGTGGCGTAAAAATGAATAATAAGTTTTAATTTTATGAGCATTTATGCCCATGTGTCTAAATGCTCAATACCATCGTCATCTTTATTAACGCTCTTTTTATGGGTTGACGGTTGAGTCTCGTCACTTAAACCGTTTAGTTTTTTCTTTTTCTGTAATTCTCTCTTTTTTTTGTTTTCAAGTTCTACTTTTTCACTCGCCGCGCTACTTTGCACACCTGCAATATGGAATGCCCCTTTAGTTTCAATTGACAGTCGCGTTATTCTACCCAAATAAGGGATCATCATATCCATTAATACATCCTTAAAGCCAAAGCCTAGTTGTGAGTGAAAATCAACCAATTGATATAATACAAACTAATGCGGTTACATCTATAGTATCGGCAGTTATAAGATATGCTTTAATTAAGCTTAAAAAACACTTGCCAGAGTGGTGCATAATATGTTTTTATAATCGCGAAATTTATTAAAACAGATATTTGTTGAGCGTTACGTTAGTAACGAGCAGCACAAAGGAAATAAAAATGCGCTTAAACCTGACAACAGTACATCATCACCACCATTCACCGGAATAACCTGTCAGGTCTTTCGCTGAGAGGTTATTCCTAAAAGGAACCTCTGGCGATTCAAAACACATTGATTCATTTTCGCCCTGAGGTTCCCCTCGGGGTTTTTAGTTTTTAAATTAAAGGAAAATGAATAATGAGTAACACAAATCGTCTACGTATCGCCATCCAAAAAGGCGGTCGCCTGTCTAAAGATTGTCAAGATTTACTAAAGCAACTAGGTGTTAAATTAAACCTACGTGAGCAACGCTTAATTGCACATTCAACTAATATGCCAATTGACGTACTGCGTGTGCGCGATGACGATATTCCGGGCTTAGTAATGGACGGCGTATGTGATTTAGGTATCGTTGGCGAAAACGTACTAGTAGAAGTACAAGCAGAACGTGAACGCCAAGGTGTACCAAGCGAAGTGAGCAAACTAGCTAAACTAGACTTTGGTTACTGCCGCCTTGCACTTGCATGGCCACAAGAGCTTGGCCCTCGTGATAAGAGCTGGTTTGAAGGCAAACGTATTGCTACAACCTACCCAGAAATTTTAACGCAGTGGTTAAAGCGCGAAGGCATAAATGCAAGTACTGTAATGCTTACAGGGTCAGTAGAAGTTGCCCCACGTGCAGGTCTTTCTGATGCAATTTGTGATTTAGTTTCAACCGGTGCAACACTTGAAGCAAACGGCTTAATTCAAGGTGATACAATTTTAGAATCAAACGCATGTTTAATTCAAAATAAAGACCTTCAAGATGAAGACAAACTAGCGCTAATCAATAAGCTTATGCCGCGCCTTCGTGGTGTTAAACAAGCAAAAGAAAGCAAATACATTATGCTACACGCGCCAAAAACTAAACTTGATGAAATTTGCGAAATTTTACCAGGCTCAGGCCAACCTACTCTACTAGCACTTGCTGGTAATGAAGAGTACGTAGCGCTTCACATGGTAAGCAGCGAAACATTATTTTGGGAAACAATGGAGCAGCTTAAAGCCCTAGGTGCTAACTCTATTTTAGTAATGCCAATTGAAAAAATGATGGAGTAAGTACCATGCTTCGTTGGAATGAGGAATCTTCACAAGTACAAGCAGCGGCGCTAATGCGCCCTGCGGTTTCTGCCAGCGCAAAGGTTGAAGCAATATGCCAAACAATTATGAGCGATGTTAAAGAGCAAGGCGATAAAGCCTTACTTGATATGGCTAAAAAGTTTGATAATAGAGCTAACCCTCGTTTACGTGTACCGCTTGATGAAATAAACGCATCAGAGCAAGCACTAAGCGCAGAGCTTAAATACGCAATTGACACCGCTTATGCAAACGTTAAACGTTTTCACGAAGCGCAATTGCCTAAAGATATTAAGTTATCAACCCAACCTGGCGTTGTATGTGAACTGAAATATCAGGCCATCGAAGCTGTGGGTATTTATGTACCAGGTGGCAGTGCTCCACTGCCATCATCGGTTATTATGCAAGGTGTACTTGCGCAATTAAGTGGTGCTAAAACCGTCGTACTAGCAACCCCTGTTCAAGGTAATGAACGTATTAATCCTGCCATTTTATATGCTGCAAAACTATGTGGTATCACAACTTTAATTGAAAGTGGTGGCGCAGGCGCAATAGCCGCAATGGCCTACGGCACTGAATCAGTGCCTAAAGTGAACAAAATTTTTGGCCCAGGGAATAGCTTTGTAACGATGGCAAAACAGCTTGTTGCGCAAACAATCCCTGGTATGGCAATCGATATGCCAGCAGGCCCATCTGAAGTATTAGTTATTGCAGATGAGCGTGCAAACCCAGAATTTATAGCAGCAGATTTACTCTCGCAAGCTGAGCACGGCGGCGACTCACAAGTTATTTTATTGTGTAACAGCGAAAGTATCATTGAGCAAACGCAGCTGGCGCTTACACGCCAACTTGCAAACTTAAGCCGAAAAGAGACAGCCGAGCAAGCACTGGCTAATTCATCACTTATTTTAGTAGACTCTGTTGAACAAGCATTTGCCGTATCAGCGCAATATGGCCCTGAGCACTTAATTTTGCAATTAGCAGATTCAACACCTTATTTAGATAAAGTAAAAAATGCAGGCTCTGTATTTGTAGGCGACTACACGCCAGAGTCAGCGGGCGACTATGCATCGGGTACTAACCACGTGTTACCTACCTATGGTTACAGCGCAACGTATTCTAGTTTAAACTTGCTTGATTTTTTCCGCACTTACACTGTGCAAACTATTAGCAAAAGTGGCTTAACGCAGCTGTCAAAAGCTATTTTACCACTAGCAGATGCAGAAGGCCTTGATGCACACGCAAATGCGGTTTCAATTCGTTTAGAGGCAATTAAAAATGAGCAATGAGAGCGCACAAGCGACACGCTTATTACCACAAAATATTGCAGCACTTGCTGCCTACAGCTCTGCTAAAAGTGAAAAGCTAACCGGTACAACGTGGTTAAACGCCAACGAAAGCCCTTATGCTAAAAACCTTGAACTGAGTATTGAAGATTTAAATCGCTACCCAGATCCACAACCGCAACTGGTGATTGACCGCTACGCTGCTTATACAGAGCTTGAAAGCGAAAACGTATTAATGACGCGCGGCGCCGATGAAGGCATTGAGCTTTTAGTACGCACTTATTGTGAACCAGCTAAAGACAGCATTGCGTTATTTTTACCAACCTACGGTATGTATAAGGTTACGGCCGATACTCATAACGTTGCCATTAATAGCCTAACACAAGCGCTATTACTCGATGGTAGTGTAGATGAAATAGTAAAGGCTGTGGGCAACTCGAAACTGGTGTTTATTTGTAATCCAAATAACCCAACAGGCAGCCTAACACCGCTTAATAAAGTAAAAGAAATTGCAACAGCGCTTGCGGGAAAAGCACTCGTCATTGTTGATGAAGCCTATATTGAATTTTGCCCAGAGCAAAGCGCCACAGCACTTATAAACGAATTTAGTAATGTAGTAGTACTGCGCACACTATCTAAAGCGTTTGCGCTTGCAGGCCTAAGAACGGGTTTTACACTTGCACAACAAAGTGTACTGGCGCCAATTCGTAAAGTGATTGCGCCGTATCCGGTATCGGGTGTGGTGGCAAGTATTGCAGCGCAAGCAATTGCACCTGATGCAATTACATCAATGCGCCGCCAAGTGACTATTTTAAATAGCTTAAAAGCTAAACTTGTACAGTGGTTAAACGCCTCCCCCGCTGCATTAAAAATTCTCACTGGTGAAGGTAACTTTGTTACCTTAAAATTAGCCAATAAAAACTACTTTAAAGTAGCCCTTGAGCAAGGTTTAGTAATGCGCGCGTTTACCCTTTACGGTGAAGACGATTGGCTACGAATTTCAATTGGTAGTGAACAAGAGCTCGAACAAGTAAAAATTTGGTTAGATGGCTTACAAACGCCAGCTACCACAGCACCATTAGCAGGAAACGAAGTATCATGAGTAACCCCTATTTATTTATTGACCGCGACGGCACCATAATTGAAGAGCCAATTACCGACAAACAGGTAGACAGCCTTGAAAAACTTGCCTTTTTACCAGGTGTTATCCCGGCTTTATTACAATTACAAGCCGCCGGTTACCGTTTAGTGATGGTATCGAATCAAGATGGCTTAGGCACAGACAGCTTCCCGACTGCTGACTTTGATATAGCACAAGATAAAATGATGGACATAATGCAAAGCCAAGGCATTAGCTTTGATGAAGTATTAATTTGTCCACACTTTGACGAGCAAAACTGTGATTGCCGTAAACCTAAAACAGGTTTATTAACTGAGCTTATGCGCTCTGGTAAAGTTGATTTAGCACGTTCATATGTAATTGGCGATCGCCAAACAGATATTGGCCTTGCACAAAATTTATGTTGTGAAGGCATTTTGTACGATGGCAGCTGGCCTGCCATTGTTACCAAGCTAACCACAGCTAACCGCGAAGGCCGTGTTACGCGTAACACCAAAGAAACACAAATTGATGTAGCCATAAACCTAGATCAAACTAAAAATGGTAGCATAGACACCGGCCTTGGCTTTTTTGATCATATGCTTGATCAAATTCGCACACACGCAAACATTGGTTTAAACATTAAAGCCAAAGGCGATTTACACATAGACGAGCACCACCTTGTTGAAGACATTGGTATTGCCCTAGGTGTTGCGCTTAAACAAGCGCTTGGCACTAAATCGCAAATAGCGCGCTATGGTTTCGCTCTTCCGATGGATGAGTGTAAAGCAGAGGCACAAATTGATTTATCGGGTCGCGCTTCATTTGTATTAAACGCTAACTTTAGCCGCGAAAAAGCCGGTGATTTAGACGTGCAAATGGTTGAGCACTTTTTCAAAAGCTTAAGCGATAATGCTGCTATTAGTCTTATTTTATCGGTAAGCGACGGTAACTGTCATCACCAAGTAGAAGGGTTATTTAAAGCGTTTTCACGTGCCCTTCGCATGGCAGTAGCACAAGACACGAGCCAACAAACAGCCAGCTCTAAGGGATGTTTATGATTGCCATAATTAATACCGGTTGTGCCAACATAAATTCAGTACGTTTTGCCTTTGAGCGCTTAGGGCAAACGCCAACAGTAATTACCTCGCCAGAGCAATTAAAAGGCTTTGAGCGTGCAATATTACCAGGCGTTGGCCATGCATCTGTTGCCATGAAACGCCTAGTAGATAACGGCTGGCAACAAGCTATAAACGAATACCAACGCCCACTTATGGGAATTTGTTTAGGTATGCAGTTACTGTGCGAAAGCACCGAAGAAGGTAACGTTCAGTGCTTAGGTAAAATTCCAGGCCAAGTAAAAGCCCTTGATGTTGGCAGTTTAACGTCGCCGCATATGGGTTGGAATAACTTAAGCATTAATAAAGAGCATGCACTTACTAAAGGGCTAACACAAGACGAGCAAGTGTACTTTGTACATAGCTTTGCACACACTGTAAACGATGCAACACTTGTAAGCGGCGAATACGGCCAAACCTTTTCAGCTATAGTTGCAAAAGACAACTACGCTGGCATGCAATTTCACCCTGAGCGCAGTGCAAAAGTAGGCACACGTTTATTACAAAATTTTGTTGATTGGCAGCTATAAACTGCCCATTAACCAACAATAAAGAGATTATTTGTGATTATTCCAGCATTAGACGTATTACAAAATCAAATTGTTCGTTTATACCAAGGTAAATACGACACCGCTCAGTATTACCCTTTTGAGCTTGGTGCACGTTTAAAAGAATACGCCGACAGCGGCGCAGGTAAGCTGCACCTTGTTGATTTAGAAGGTGCACGCGATCCGAGTAAAAAGCAGTGGCAACATATTCAAGCGGCCACTAAATCACTTAACGTACCGTATCAAGTGGGCGGCGGTATTCGCTCAGAGCAAGATGTAAGTGATTGGCTAAAAGCCGGTGCAAACCAAGTGGTTATTGGCTCAATGGCGGTAGAAAAACGCGAGCAAGTAAAAGCCTGGATTGAACAATTTGGTGCAGAGCACTTTGTTATTGCCCTTGATGTAAATAAAACAGCTACGGGCTGGGCACCTGCTACGCATGGTTGGTTGAGCGAATCTGAGTTTGGTTTACTTGAGCTTGTTGATTTTTATGTAAGCTTGGGCGTTGTTGACTTTTTATGTACGGACATCAGTAAAGATGGCACCATGACTGGCCCATCGTTTGAATTGTATGAAGATTTAACTCGTCACAACAGCACCATTAAAGTACAAGCTTCTGGTGGCGTAAGTTCACTTGATGACATTAAAAAACTTAAAGAGCTTGGCGTAGGCGGCGTTATTTTAGGTAAGTCACTGCTTGATGGCGCATTTAGTGTTGAGGAGGCGTTGGCATGTTATCAAAACGCATAATTCCGTGTTTAGATGTTAAAGACGGCCAAGTAGTAAAAGGCGTTAAATTTAAAGGCCATGAAGTTGTCGGTGATATTTTAACAATGGCAAAAGCATACAGTGATGCTGGTGCCGATGAACTGGTTTTTTATGAGATCAGCGCAAGTGTTGAAAAACGCCTACTTGATGTTAACTGGGTAGAGAGCATTGCCCGCCATATTGATATTCCATTTTGTGTGGCTGGCGGTATTAAATCGGTAGCCGATGCAGCACGCGTTTTAGAGCGTGGTGCCGATAAAATAAGTATTAACAGCCCTGCTATTGCACGCCCTGAGCTTATAAAAGAGCTACACGATGAATTTGGTAAACAATGTGTTGTTGTAGGTATTGATAGTTTTTACGATGAAGTGACCGGCGAATATTTAGTATATCAATTAACCGGCGATCCTAATGCATCAAGCCGCACACGTTATAAAACCGAGGAATGGGTTAAACGCGTTCAAGACTTAGGCGCAGGCGAAATTGTTTTAAACTGTATGAACCAAGACGGCGTACGTAATGGTTACGACAACGAGCAGCTAAGTAAAATGCGCGCATTATGTAATATCCCGCTTATCGCATCAGGCGGTGCAGGTAGCATGCAAGACTTTGTAGACGTATTTAAACAAAGCGAAGTCGATGGCGCATTAGCAGCCAGTGTTTTTCACAAAAATGTGATTAACATTAGCGAACTAAAACAATTTTTAACTGATAACCAAGTGGCAGCAAGATTATGCAATTAACACAACAAAACCAAACCCAAGTTGATTTTGCTAAAAGCGAAATGATCCCTGCGATTGTTCAAGATGCTCGCTCTGGTGTTATTTTAATGCAAGGCTTTATGAACAGCGAAGCACTAAAGGCGACGCTTGAAAGTAACAAAGTGACCTTTTACTCGCGTTCAAAGTCACGTTTATGGACCAAAGGTGAGTCATCAGAAAACTACTTAAATGTGGTATCGGTTCATACCGATTGTGACTACGACTCAATTTTAGTGCTTGCTAACCCTGAGGGCCCAACGTGCCACTTAGGCACACAAAGCTGCTTTGGCGATGATGCTAAACCAAGTTTGAGCTTCTTAGCACAATTAGAAGATGTCATTGTTGAGCGTAAAAATGATGACCCATCAAAAAGCTACACCGCTTCATTGTTTGCTAAAGACTTAAGTCGTAGTTGTCAAAAAGTAGGTGAAGAAGGCGTAGAAGTGGCGCTTGCCGCAATGAAACACGATAACGATGAGCTTACTAACGAATCAGCTGATTTAATTTATCACCTTACTGTACTACTACAACGCCAAGGCTTAAGCCTAGAAGACGTAGTTAAGTGCCTTCAAGGTCGCCATAAATAACACCAGCTAATGTAAATTAAAAGAGGCTCATATTTTATGGGCCTTTTTATTTTCCCTTTTAGTTGAATAAGTTATGTGTGGTATAGTGCGAGGCTCAATTTATCGGTTACTGTGAACTATGAAAAACTATATTATTCTTCTTATTGTTGTGTTTATTTTAGCAGGCTGTACAAGCAAAACTAATCAGACTACAACTACAGCAACCACTATTACAACGAATCAGTCTGTAAAAACCACAGTAACACCCAGTGAATGTAGCACCATAAATAATCTTATAAGCAGTTATGAGTCTGGTTTTAATTCAATAAAAACAGATAAAGTGAATAACCAGTTTACTAACCAATGGCGCACTAACACTCATTTAATTGGATCAGCCTGTACTGTTACTTTAAATGAGTCTAAGCAGGTAAGTTACCAATGCCAAACGCCCATAAAAACACAAACGCATGCAGTAAAGTCGCATCAGATACTTGCTATGCAATTACGCCAGTGTCTATCAAAAACAGGTTGGTTTGAAAGCCAAAAAGAAACAGCAAGTTCAATTTACAGCACCTTTGTACTTGATACTAAAAATCCGGTTATTACACTTTCTACAATTCAAGAAGGTAATGGGTTTTCTACTCGCTTTGAAATTGCTCCACCGTTAGGATTTTAAAATGCGAAAAAACAATAAAAATACATCTAAATTAAAAAGTGACTGTTTAGGCATATGTGAACGTCGCAGCGGTTATTGCACTGGGTGCGGGCGAACTAATGAAGAAATATTCGATTGGATCATTCTCTCTCAGGATGAAAAAGATGCAATTTTAGCGCAGCCAAGAGCGGACTTAAAAAAGCCATAAATTTGCAACTGCCATGTAATACAGCCCTCTTACTATAAGTAAAAATTGTAAGAGGCATTAGGTATGGCAGCAATATTTGTAATTAATTTGGCACGCTCAACCAAGCGTTTAATACAAACCACAGAGCGGCTATCTGCAGTTAACTTAACGTTTAAGCGTATAGACGCTATTGATGGCAATAACTTAACTGATAAACAAAAATACCTTCATTACAGCCCACAACTAAACAAACAAAAGTACCACTACGCACTTAGCAATGGCCAAATTGGCTGCTATTTAAGTCATCGTAAAGCTTGGCAAAAAATAGTTGATGAGAAATTAAAATACGCAATTGTGCTTGAAGATGATTTTTATATTAATGAGTCTATTCATGATGCGATTAAAAATATTGAGCAGCTAAACCAGCCTTGGCAACTTATTAAACTTGCAGCCTATGAAAACCGCACACGCCCTATCGCCTATCAGCACAGCCTTAATAACCACCAGCAGTTAGTAATACATAAAAAACTAATGACCGGCTGCTGCGCTACAGCAATAAGTTATGAAGGTGCAAAACAACTACTTAAAGCCACAGCCCAATTTGGGCGCCCTGTAGATTGCGACTTGCAACATATATGGGAAACACAGGTTAATGGTTTTTCACTTATGCCATACCCAATTATGCAAGACGCCAACATAAAAAGTGACATTGCCAGCTGCACAACTAAAACACGAATTAAAAAAGCATTTTTGCGCCGTAAAATACAGCAGATTAAAAGCTGTATTTTTAATAAGGTTTATACAAGCGCCTTTGTAAAAAATTTAAACAGAATGAAACAGGAGCCACAAAGGCTCCAAGTTTAATTACTCAACGCTTATAACATCCTTAAAAGTTGAGAACCGGGTATGCCAGTTTGCGGTAATAACGCGGGGGTAACTGCAAATACGTCTGGAATTTTACTTTTGATTTCGTTCATCTTTTTGCGGTTATTTTGTTTATCATAAACATAGTATTTAAGGATATTTCCGTATACATCATCTTTTGCATCAACCTGCTCTAGAGTTTTTAATGCCTTATCGTAATCAGCAAGGTAAATATATGCCAGTGCTAAGTTATCAGCAGATCCAACATGTAGTTTCCCTCCAAGCTGTTTTGATAAATCTTCAAGCTCTACAACTGCAAGCTCATAACGCCCTAGCTGTATATACGCGGTTGCTAGTGAATTTTTTAAAAAGTAAGGCGGGTTACTACCAGGCTCATACCATTTTTCGTAAGCACTCAGTATATCTTCATATTGCTCAAGTTTAGCGTAAATGTGATTTAGCAGCCTAAAGCTTTGTAATTTGATTTCAGCTTCTTCAAAACCAGTAAGTTTATCTCTATTTAAGTGCCACTGTTGAATGCCTTGCGCAGCTTGGTTTAACAGTTCGGGGTTATCACTTTTTGCCCCTGCTGCACTTTTAAGAAGTTGTGCAAGTTGTTGATTATAAGCTTCACTTTTTACAGGTACCTGAGAAGTTCTACTACTTTGCTGTTTACTACCCGTATTACCATCTACAATTTGCGCTGCAGCTAAAGCACTAAAAGACATTGCCGCCGCAACCATAACCAAATATTTACTTTTCATTGTTTTTTCCTTGTTTAACATTTTGATCCTCTGAATATTAAAGCTCTTAGAATGAGCAATATTCAAAAGTGGGGGGGTAAAAAAGTTGTTTTTGCTTGTAACGTTTTGCTTCTTTAGTAATAAACTGGCTAAATCTAATTGGTATTTATCTTTTAGCTTTTCCATACACAACTCGTCACAGCTAAGTTCAAGTTGCTCCCGCGCTAAACTAGTTAACTTTAAGCAGATAGGGTTCCACCAAAAAACGCTTTCTGTAAAACAAATAAGCCACGTCCAATAAATATCACCTTGTTGTAAGTGAGTTACCTCATGTTGAATAACTGAATTTAATTCTTCACGATTCATCATCGACGACTCTAACCAAATAACAGGCTTTATTAATCCGGTAGCAAAAGCTGGCTCTGTATGGGTTGTTAGTCTAATTGGATACTGATTTTTGATGTGTTTAAGTTCAGGACTTGGCTTTGAGTTAATGTATAAAGTTTTTATAAGCTTTACGTATAAGCCCATGCGTAATAAAAACAATCCACAACCACTAATAAGCAGAATAATAAAAATATTATTAAGTGATGGAACAAAGTCCCATAAACTCTGCTTACTTAGTAGCGTGTTCGGAGTCGTTGTTTGTATGGTATCTGGAATTAACACTTTTATATCGGGAACAATTTGCGCCACATTAAATGTGTAGCGTTCTGCTCCTTCAAAAAATGATAACTGAGATAAGTATTGCCAAGGGACAAACCAACATGCCAAGGCAATCATCAAAAGGTAAAAGTTTAATCGTGCAGGGGCATTTTTTAACCCCTTTACTGTAAGTAAAATACATAAGCTAATAAGTGTGCTGGTAAATAAATAATCCGTCATTACCCTCTCCTTTAATCTAACTTCTTATTTTTTAAAAGCGTTTGTAAGTATTCAATATCTTCGTCGTTTAGCTTTTCTTCTTTAATAAAGTGAGCAATTAAACTACGGGAATTGCCTTTAAAAAATCGTTGCATAAAACTAGGCATAGCTTGCTCCGATAACGTGTCTTGAGTAACGATTGTTCTAAAAACAATAGCTCGCCCTTCAAGCCCACAGCGCTCTATAGCGCCTTTTTGCTCTAGCCTATCAACAATGGTTTTAACCGTTGTATAAGCTACTTTTTTATCTTTTTGCTTATCTGATAAAAGTACTTTATGTAGTTGACTGGCGGTACAGGGTTCTTCCTGCCAGAGAAGCTGCATAATATCCATTTCAAAATCACTAAGTTTCATTGTTGCTCCTATTACTACACTTGTAGTGGTACTGTTACAAATGTAGTAGTAAGTAATCTTAGTGTCAATACAAAATTGACATATGAATAAAAAACAGACGGTAGAAATATAAAAGTCTTAGGAAGGTTTTATAATAAAGGCATATAAAACAATGAGGTATACTTATTAATCGATTTTAGAAAAACATAAAAAACGAGAGTGTATTTTCAACTAACGCTTTTTATGCTTTAAAGTTTTTTATGAAAGGTAGTGAGGTAACTATGCTTTATCGAGCGCTTGGCTTACATCCGCAATTATGTCCGCAATGTTTTCAATACCAACCGATAGGCGAATTAAATCGCGGCTCACACCTGCGTTTGCAAGCTCTTCATCATTTAATTGGCGGTGTGTAGTTGACGCTGGGTGACAAGCCAGCGATTTAGCATCGCCAATATTAACTAAACGCAGGATCATATTAAGCGCATCAATAAAGCGCGTGCCTGCTTCAAGGCCGCCTGCGATACCAAAACTTAAAATGCCTGAGGCTTTACCACTGGTGATTTTTTGGCTCATTGCATTATATGGGCTTGATGTTAAACCAGCGTAGTTAACCCAAAGAACTTTAGGGTGATTTTCTAAGTATTCAGCCAGTTGCTGTGCGTTTTCGCAGTGGCGATCCATTCGTAAGCCTAAGGTTTCAAGGCCGATTAAAATGTCAGATGCGTTTTTAGGGGCAAGCGCTGCACCAGTATTTCTAAGTGGCACTACTCTACAACGACCAATAAAGGCTGCTTCTGCAAAGGCATCGGTATAGACCACATTGTGATACGACGGATCGGGCTCATTCATCATTGCAAAGCGTGTGGCATTGGCTTTCCAATCAAATTGACCTGAATCAACAATCATACCGCCAATAGCTGTACCGTGCCCGTTTATGTACTTTGTCAGTGAGTGAACCACTATATCGGCGCCTAGCTCAAATGGCCGGCATAAATACGGGGTAGCCACAGTATTATCAACGATAAGTGGGACACCTTTGCTATGAGCAATCTTAGCTAAACGCTCAATATCGACAATATTACCTGCAGGGTTACCAATGGACTCACAAAATACTGCGCGGGTGTTGTCATCAATGGCATCCTCGAATGCGCTAAAGTCATCAGCCTTAATCATACGCGCTTCAATACCTTGGCGGGGTAATGTATGGGCAAATAAATTATACGTACCGCCATATACTTGGCTGGTGCTGACAATATTAGTGCCTACTTCACATAAGCATTGAATCGCATAGGTAATAGCTGCCATGCCCGAGGCTACCGCTAGCGCGCCAATGCCCCCTTCCATAGCAGCAATACGCTGTTCAAGCACAGCATTGGTTGGGTTCATTATGCGAGTGTAAATATTTCCAGGTACTTTTAAGTCGAATAAATCAGCACCGTGTTGCGTGTTATCAAACGTGTAAGATGAGGTATTATAAATAGGTACTGCTGCTGATTTCGTGGTTTCTTCAGACTCGTAACCATGGTGCAGTGCTAATGACTCTAATTTCATAATTAATTCCTTTGGTAAATTATTAAAACATACCATTTAAGGGTAATTAAATGCACGTAAAAATATAAAAACAAAATAAAGAAATAATATAATCAATAAATACACAATCTATGATTAAACTAGTTAATTTTATTTTAGAGTGCCTGACAGCTAATACTAGAGGATGAACTAAACTTGTTAATTCTTATTGTCTATTAAATTATCACCTCAATACATAGCAGACGCTGAATGTGAAGTGCTAATATAACTCGACCGATTTAAGAGCCATGGCACAGTAAAAACCCAACAAATACGCCTTCATGCTGCTGTATATGGAAGTAATAAATTAAACGAAGTCTTAAATCGATTTATGTTTGAATTAGAAAACCATTTAAAAAATGTTATTTAAACACGGTAGTTACATCGCACCCGTTACAAGGTTTACTGCAAGTTAACTATAAAAACGTATCGAAAAATCAATGAGGTCCTGCTCAGGTATTGGTTTACTAAAATAATATCCTTGAGCTAGATCGCAACCAAGTTCTTTTAATATTGTGAGTTGTTCTTTTGTTTCTACGCCTTCAGCGACAACTTTTAACCCTAAACCATGTGACATGGCAATTGTTGCTTCTACTAAACTGTAATCCTCATTATTTTTTGTAATCCCATTTATAAAACCACGGTCTATTTTTAGTACATTAAACGGGTACTTCCTTAAATAACTTAACGAGGAATAACCTGTGCCAAAATCATCCATTGACAATATAACACCTAAATTTGTTATATCGTTTAATGTGTCAGTAATGCTGGACTCTCCACTCATTAAAACACCTTCTGTAATTTCAAGTTCAAGACTTTGAGGTTCAATGTTCGCATTTGATAACGATGTTTTGATAAAGTTGAACAGGCTCAGGTCTTTAAATTGGCTAGGAGATAAATTTACTGCAATTGAAAAATTTCTGTTGAGCTGTTCTACGTTATTCCATCGATTGAGTAAACTAAGTGACTCTTCAATAACAAACTCACCAATAGATATGATCACGCCTGTTTTTTCTGCAATAGGGATAAACTCATCTGGTGCCACACTTCCTAGTACAGGGTTTAGCCACCTGAGTAATGCTTCTGCCCCTATAATTTCGTTCTTTTTAACATCAAATTGCGGTTGGTAATAAAGAATGAATTCATTGCGCTGCAAAGCACCTCGCATTTGCTCTTCTATTGTTAAGCGTCGTTGGATTACAGTATTCATTTGATTAGTAAAAAACGAGTATGTATTTCGACCCAGAGCTTTGGCTTGATACATTGCCGTGTCGGCGTTTCTTAATAAGTCAGACACAGATTTGCCGTTATCTGGAAACATTGCTACCCCAATGCTAATTGTTAACATTAACTCTCGCCCCTCAATTGTGAAAGGTTCTCGAAAATTTTGCAGGAGTTTTTCGGCAATACCCACAGCATTTTGTTGAGTGGAAATTCCTTTTGACAAAATAATGAATTCGTCGCCACCTAAGCGACCAATTGTGTCAGCTTTTCTTAATGCCCTTTGTAAACGATTGGCTGTTTCAATTAAAACTTTATCGCCTGCTTCATGACCTAGTGAATCGTTAATTTTTTTAAAATCATCTAAATCTAAGAAAAATACTGCTGCTTTTTCATCATTACGAGTCGCCTCAACTGTTAGCTGTGATAAACGGTCAAGAGCGAGTAAACGGTTTGGTAATTGTGTAAGACTATCGAAATAAGCTTGCTTACGAATGAGTTGCTCTGATTGGTGTTGTTCGGTTATATCTCGAATAATTATCATTATTTGGTCGTATTTTAAAACTTTGTTAATTCTTGCTTCAAAATACACCTGCCCTTGAGGAACGGACAGCTCATATTTAAACGTTACAATTTCATCTTGTTCAATTGCTTTTTCTATGTAAACTTCAAACTTTTTAGCAACACTCTTCGGTAAAATATCAAGCATATTATTACCAACAAATTGGTCAGGGGAGACATAGAGGGCATCTTGATTATTAGCATGGTAATCGATAATTATTCCGTTGTAGTCCATTAAAAAAAGCAAGTCTGGGATTGCTTCAAAAATGGTTTTTAGCATTTGTTCTTTAAATGTGGCAATGGCTTGGGCTTTTTTTACATCCGACAAATTAATGTCCATACAATACATTTGCTTGTTTTTAAATTCATTTTCAAACATTGCGTGGCTTGAATAAACGTATATGTCAGTTCCATTTTTATGTTTAAGTAATATTTCTGCAGCAGGGATTGCTACGCCTTCATTGATCCACTTTGTATGAGCCTCAATTACCATGTCTCTCATAGGGGCTGGTACTATTAGTTCTTCTAGCTTCTTTCCAAGTGCTTCCTCTTGTTTATAGCCATAAAGGAGTTCACTTCCTTTGTTCCAATACACAACTCGTCTTTGATCATCATAACCTTGCACTGAGATTGAATTAACACTTTCAAATAATTGGTGCAATGAATCGTTAGTTACAAACTGTTTAGATAATTGATTCACAATTGAGTTGGCAGTCATGCTGTGACTATCTCCTTTAAAATTTCCTTATTTTATAATAGAAGTTAATTGTTGAATTTCCATACACATATATTTAAAAAATAAGCTTAGGTTTATTATTAATTGTTGGAGCAATAAAAAAGGAGCCTTAGCTCCTTTATTACTATTTTTAAATCCTATTTAGTATCATTAGGATGCTCAACACCCATCCAAGCTTTGAAAAGGGCTTTTTGTTTCTCACTTGCTTGTAAATTAGCAGTTAACTTTTTAGGTTTATCAAACTTTTCCGTTAATACTAATGTGAGGCTTTGTAATGCATCACGACGAATAAAGTCAATAACCACTTTATCACCAGGTTTAAACGTCTCAAGGCTAGACTTTAAATCTTTATTAACATGGAGCTTATTAATAGCTACAATTTTATCGTTAGTTGTTAAGCCTGCTTTCCACGCGCTACCACCGCGTTGAACATGCGTTAATGTTAAAAGCTGGCCGGTATTTTTAGCCACTGCATCTATGCTGGCAATAGCCTTAGCACCTTTCGGCCGCTCTAAAGTCAAACCTACTTTATTAAGCAACTCGTCAAAATTAATATTTGCAGGTGAGTCAACATGCTCTTCCCACCAATTTGAATAATCGAGACCTGTCAGGTTTTGTAAAATGCTTAGTACATCTTTTTCATCAAAGCCCGCTGGTAGCTTATGATTGTTATATAGTGCTTTATGCACATCACGGTAACTTACTTTACCCGCTGTTTTTTCTAGTAAGTCAATATCAAGTACCATTGATAACAATGAGCCTTCTGAATATATGTTGGTACTGTAGTTGCGTCCGTGATCCCCACCTTGGTTAATCCATTTATCAAAACTCGTTTCACTGGCACTTTGAACTTCTCTGCCTGGTGTTTGTAAGTGTCTATTTATGGTTTTTGTTAGGCCTTTAAAAAACTCATCTGTCGTTTCAATGCCTGAACGCACTAATAAATGATCCTCAAAGTAGCTTGTTGAGCCTTCTGCAATCCAAAGTAATTTTGAGTAATTCATATTGGTGTAATCGTAAGGTACCAATCCATTTGGACGATATGCTTTTACATTCCAAGTATGAATAAACTCATGAGCTGCTGTGCTTATGAAACCTAAATAATCTTCACGAGAGCCAAATCGATCACGCGGCCTTTGAATTATGGTCGAATTTAAATGCTCGGTTGCACCACCAGCGCCAGAAGTAGCATGCACCATAAAAACGTAGCGCTCATATGGGTAACTATCCCAAATTACATTACCGGTTGTTACCAGCTTTTTAAGATCACGCAACATTAATTCAACGTCGTAGTTACCCTCTCCCCAAATAACTAATTCGTACTCACGTCCATCAACGTTAAATGAGTGAAGTTGGTTAATACCTGTTTCGATAGGCGAGTCCACAAGCACATCGTAATTAGCTGCCTTGAACGAATGAGTAGAATCTAAATTATCCATTCCAGATACTGAACGCCACTGCTTTGGAACATCTAAATTAACCGTTACAGGCTCTTGTCGAAATGATTCGCTAAACATAAAAAAGCCAGAAGCGTCTATAAAAGCGTGGCTATCATCAATATGGCGAGCACGTTTACCAAGCTCGTTTGCATAAACCTGGTACCCTACACTTATTTCTGTGGGTGTATCAATGTGAACACGCCATGTGCTGTGATCGATTTTTTCCCACTTTAAGGGGTTACCCTCTTTATCTGTTGGGTTAAAGTAACGAACGCCATTGGCAAGATTTAGTATTTCATAACGACCGGTGCGCCAAGAAGGTAATTTAATATCAAGATGGGCTTGTGCTGATTTAGGGAATTGAACGCGCACATCACCAAGATGATGTTGAGGCTCGTCAATACTCAATGAGTAGTTAACATCTGCAAATGCAGATGCAGATAACGCAGCACAAATTGATAAAACTAATAACTTTTTCATAGAAACCTAATTAAGACCTTAATTGTGCTCAAGGTTAACAAGCGTACATTTAAATGTGAATTAAAAGCGATAAACACTCATGTATACGAGTTTGTACGCACTAGGTTAATAAAATTATAGAGTTTTTACCGAGATAACTACACTTAATATAAATTTGTTGTAGACTTAGAATAATAAAATTACAAATCATGGTGGCTTGCCTAGGTGTCAGAAAAATCTACTGCTACAGAGAAAAAACTTAAACAAGCAATTGGTGCGCGCATGGCACTTGAAGACGCGCGAAAACATCAAGTAGACACCCTCTCTATTTTCTCATCTAAACTATCTTTAGCCTGTAAAGGTCTAGACACGGAGCTAGATAACAGACTTGCTAACTTTAGAAGCGCATTAAATAAAGGCGTTGGTTTTGACGATTTATCCCCTTTAATCGACGAAACAATAGAGCTGTTAAAAAAACAAGAAGCCATACAACTATCACAACAACGTGACCTGCAAGAAAGTGTTTTATCTGCTGGCAGACAACTACAAAAAATCAAAGGCTTGCCAGAGGGTACACGCCGCTCGTTAAGAAACTTACTAGATCACGAAATGAATAACGTCCACTCCACTCATGACTTTATTCCGCTACTAGAAAAATTAATAAGCTTTTATCATCAGGCATTAAACACAAAGCTACGTGCTGATAGCAATATTAGCTGTGAGGCCACGCCTGCACTAGCGCAAAAGCTGCTTGAACTCGCTAACGACTTAGTTCTTGAAGATGAAGCAACTGTAGAAATTAAACGTATTAAGAGCATTATATCTGAAAGCGATAATTTAGGTTCTTTGCTCGATACGGCCATAAATATAATTACTGTTGTTGTTAAAAATATAAATAAAGAACGAGAATCAGCGCAAAGCTTTTTATCGTCGCTTAACCAAACAATTGAAGAACTACACAAATCAATAGTCGCTACAAGTAAGCACTCAACCTCAATGGGGACTGAGTTTGAAAACCTAAATAAAAGTATTAAAAGTAAAATAGAAAGCTTAAACGAAAAAACACAATCTGCGACTTCTATTTCATCATTAAAAGAGCTTGTTGATAATGAGTTAAAGTCGTTAACTCAAGACTTTATGGCAAAAGAAAAACTAGAACGCGAAGACAGAGAAATACTTGTATCTAGTTTTAATGAGATTAATGGCCGTATTGGCACGCTTGAAACAAAGCTTACAAAATACAAAAAACGCTTAAACGATCAACGTTTTAAAAGCCTGCTGGACGGGTTAACAAAATTACCTAATAGAGCCGCTTTTGACGAACGTTACAATCACGAAATGCATTTATTTAATGTTCAGCAATCAAATGTTACGCTGGTTGTCATCGATGTTGACCACTTTAAGTCAATAAACGATAGATTTGGCCACACAGCTGGCGATATAACGTTGCAAGTTATTGCAAAAGCATTACAAAAATCGATAAGAAAATCTGATTTTATAGCGCGATATGGCGGTGAAGAATTTGTCCTATTAATGAGCGAAACCACTGTTGATAATGCAGTTGCACCGCTTGAAAAACTCAGAAAGGTTATAAAAAACATCCCTTTTAAATTTAAAGACAAGCAAATTGAAATAACTATCTCCGTAGGCGCTACACAATTAAAAAAAGGGGATACGCCGATTAAAGCTTTTGATAGAGCCGACGACGCTCTTTATGAGGCCAAAAATACAGGTAGAGACCGCCTTTGTATAAGTAAATAATGTCATTCGATTATAAATATTGTAAATGTATGACTCAGTAGTAATTTACATAAATAGCAAGGAGTACGCCCATGTTAATACAGTTAAACCCAACTGGTGTATTAGATTTACTATCTCAGTTAGAGGTTGATTTATTAGAACAATCTTCTACCAGCGAACGTTATAAATTATTTAGAAATTGCGTGTTGGCGGTACTCAATGTAGGCAGCCACACAGACGAAAGTTCGCAAATATACGACAAATATAAAGACTTTGATATACGCTTACTCAGCCGAGAGCGCGGTATAAAAATTGAACTTGAAAACCCTCCAAAAACAGCCTTTGTAGATGGTGAAATAATCACCGGTATACACGAACATATATTTTCAGTTATTCGCGATATTTTATTTATTTGTCAAAAGTACGAAAAAGACCTGCAAGAACAAAAAGCCATAACTCATATGGTGTTTGATATGCTCAGAAATGCGCATGCACTTCGTGTAAACAGCGAGCCTAATATGGTGGTTTGTTGGGGTGGACATTCAATAAACGAAACTGAGTACAAGTACACCAAACAAGTGGGTTATGAACTTGGCTTGCGTGGATTGAATATTTGTACTGGTTGTGGACCTGGGGCAATGAAAGGTCCAATGAAAGGTGCCACCATTGGCCATGCTAAACAACGTATTAAAAACAATCGTTATTTAGGGTTAACAGAACCCAGCATTATTGCAGCTGAACCCCCTAACCCAATAGTAAACGAACTCGTTATTTTGCCAGATATAGAAAAACGATTAGAAGCATTTATACGCACAGCTCATGCAATTATTATCTTTCCAGGTGGTGCGGGCACTGCCGAAGAACTATTGTACTTACTAGGGATTTTATTGCATCCAGATAACGAAAAGCAGTGTTTGCCCGTTATTTTAACAGGACCAAAACAAAGTAAAGATTACTTTGAAAAACTCTGTGAATTTATCGAAATGACACTCGGCAAAGAAGCATTAGACAAATTTGAAGTGATTATTGATGATCCGAGTTTAGTAGGTCAAAAGCTAAAATCTAAAATGGCCAATGTACGCGAGTATAGAAAAAGTGAAGGCGATGCGTATTACTTTAATTGGACGCTTAAAATTGATCACGATTTTCAGCAGCCTTTTGCACCCACACATGAAAATATGGCAAGCTTAGACCTACATTTGGATCAACCAAAACAGCAGCTTGCAGCAAATTTACGACGTGCATTTTCTGGTATTGTTGCGGGTAATGTTAAAGATGAGGGTGTAAGCGCTATTAAACAACATGGACCTTACACTCTCAGCGGCGAGCCTGCCTTAATGCAAGATATGGATGTACTTTTACAGGCTTTTGTTGATCAAGGTCGTATGAAACTTCCTGGTAGTAAGTATATTCCGTGTTACAAAATAAAAGCATGAGTCGTATAGTTTGAAACCCCATTTATTATTAATTGATGCGCTTAATTTAATTAGGCGCATTTACGCAGTTGATGCAAATCAAAAACATAGCAACGAAGAGGAATTAGTGCTTACGTGCAGCGAGCGTGTAGCTCAAGCATGCAAAAAAATGCTTCGCATAACGGATGCAACACATGCAATTGCGGTATTTGATGGGGATAAAAGTTGGCGTTATCACTTTTATGAACATTATAAACACTCCAGAACCCCAATGCCTGAAACGCTAAAAAATGCTTTGCATCATTTTAAATCAGCAATAGAGGAAATCGGCATTGTTTTTTTTGAACCAATAAATGATGAAGCTGACGATATTATTGCCACCCTTGCTTGCAAAGCTGCTGATAATAAAATCACGAGTACTATCGTATCCACTGACAAGGGATTTTTACCGTATTTAAACAGTGAAATACATATTTACGATTACTTTAAAAGGCAGCATTTAGATGAACCTGCAATACATGAACGCTTTGGGGTAGATAAGAATAAACTCGTCGACTTTTGGGCGCTTGCAGGCGATAAAACGAATGATATACCTGGCGTTAAAGGCGTTGGTATAAAATCAGCTCAACAGCTTGTTAATAATTACACCTCTATAAATGAAGCATTGAGTGATGAATTACTTAATTCAGGACTACGCAAAAAACTTGAAACCAGTATGGATATGTACGTTATCTCCAAACAATTGGTTAGTTTAAGAACAGATATAAATTTAGGGTTTAGTTTAAAGCAGCTCAGGCTTAATTAGTCGCAAGTAAATAGCGTGTATTTATAGCAAAACGTATACTAATACCCGTGGTAGTATTTAAGGTAAATAGTGTTGAAAAAGTTTATACGGTATTTAATTTTAGGGTTGGGGCTATATGCGCTCATTGCAACTTTGGTGATTGCTTTTTACAAAGATGATCCTCAAGCTATGATTTGGCAAGATCGAGAGTCATTTAACAAGCGCTACATTGAAAAACTTTCGCTAGATTCTCAAACTACACTCAATACCGTACTTGATTATCTTGGTAGCCCAGACCTGACATTTGCTAAGCGGGATAACGAACAAGTATTACAGATTATTTTTTATCGTACTCAGCATATTACGTCAGACGGGATAACGACAATGGATGAATGCACAGGTTTATTATTTAAAAATGGCCAGCTCATTTTATGGGGACCTAGTGCGTACAGTAAATATCAGGAAGAAGTTAGGTGAAGGCATAATGGATGAGCCTCTTGCGAATCGTTTAAAGCAGCTGCACGAAAATACGCAGCGTTTTTTAACCGGCTATAATAACAAAGAGCAATGGCAAGCCTTATACCCTATGGCTTGTAAATTAGCTGAACAATATAGAATCTTATACGAACACTGCCCTAATGCACTGTTGTCTAAATTAACGTTATTTAATCCTCAATACAGCTATTCGACTAATTTAGTTATAAGCCAATGTGTAATTACCGCCGGCTTATGCGCTAGCCAAAATTACGATAAAAAACTTACCGAACTTTATATTAGCGCTGCGCTTGTGGAGCATATATGTGTTTGTTCGCAGTTAAATAAGCTAGCTGAACAGTCTAAATTTAGTGCCAATGATAAAAAAATTTGGCAGCTTCGCCACCAATTTGCAGCAAAAATAATGTTGAGCTGCGGCAATAGCGCAGCCCCTATTACACATATACTGGCTAAACTAAATAAATATAAGCAAGCCCTTGTAAACACGCCTAAAACAATGCTTTACGATGGTGGAATTACGCTTGTTGCATTAGCTAATATAATAGCAATGAATATAACTCATACCCCTGCTAAAAAGCACATAAGTTTTTATCAAGCTTTGGCCGATTTATATTTGCGCACGCCAAATCTGTTTGCACAACATTTGGTTAAGTCTTACGTGGCCGACGTGGGACCCTTTTTAGCTGGTAGCCGAGTTATATATCAAGATCAAAGTATGGTTTATTTAGCTACGGACAAACAAAACCGACACATTTTAGTTAACTCAGAAAATAAACAGAAATTAGCTTGGTATAGAATAAAAGCGTCACTAAAAGACAATCCCAAACAATGGAAGTGTGCAGATAAAAAGCTTATATACAGTGTATGGAACAGTGAACATATTACTATTAACGAGCCAAGCAGTTTAGATAAACCAAGGCAACTAATTGAGTTAATTAGTCAAATTAAAGTTAACCAAGAATATAGTTTTAAAGGTTTGAATAAAATAATGGGTCATCACCCTGAGATTATTGCGCGAGTATGTGAAGCCGTAAAACCTTATAATAAAGAACATCAAGCAGCTAAAGATCTCCGCCATAGCTTGTCGATGGTTGGATACAATAATGCACCTGCGATTATTCAGCGCGTTGTATTTGAGCAATTGGTGAATTCAACACCCCATCCACTACAAAGATTTATAGTAAATCGATTAGACAGCTTAGTAAAAATAATGGCTTTATTGGTAGCACCTAATAAGCAGTATCAATTTGAGCACATAACTTTACCTCTGTATGCATATACTCATTTTATGTTAACCCAATGCAGTAGTCGCTTGACACGAAAAGTAGCTATTGATGAAGTGCCTAACAAAACGCTAAGTGCACCATTTAGTGCATTTTTTGGTGTAGAAAGTATTAAAAATGAACACATCGAATCATTGTTTTCACAATTGCTGAGCGATAACCCTTGGGCAAACACATTGTTACAGGCAGAGCACACAGCAAAAAAACAGCTAACAAATAAACATAAGCTATGGGTCGCTTTAAAAGTAATTGCGCAACAGGTTTTCAAACCAGAACTAAAATTAACCCCATGGCAACAGCAAACTCTCAGTGAACAACTAAGCTTAAATGGCTGGAATGAAGAGCGCACTTTTTACGACCAATTAGGAAATCTACAAATATATAACAATATTTAGTTCGGTTATTACCATTATAAATACAGATTATACCCATTATTTATTCTATAAACTGGCAAAATAAGCGGTAAATTGGTATAAATGCGCCCTTAAAATTTTCAACCATTCACATAAATGACCTAACAAGCAGCTACTCTCTCAGAGTAGTTATTTATGTGCACATCAAACTCTTTAAAGGAAAAGATAATGGCCAAACAAACCATCACAGTGATCAAAGGCGACGGCATCGGTCCTAGCATCATCGACTCAGCACTTGAAATACTAAAAGCCGCAGGATGCGATTTTGATTATGAATTTGTTGATGCTGGCCTAGCCGCTCTAGAAAAAACAGGTGAGTTACTTCCACAAGAGACAATTGATACAATTGCTAAAAACAAAATCACACTTAAAGGCCCGTTAACTACCCCTGTAGGTGAAGGTTTTACGTCTATTAACGTAACACTGCGCAAGCAATTTGGCTTATACGCTAACGTACGTCCAGTAAAATCATTTGTAGGCACTAAAGCACGTTACGATGATATTGATATCATCACTATTCGCGAAAATACACAAGGTATGTACTCAGGTGCTGGCCAAGTAGTGAGCGAAGACGGTAATGAAGCAGAAGCAAAGTCTGTAATAACGCGTGAAGGCGCTGAAAAAATCGTAACATTTGCTTATGAGCTTGCGGTACGAGAAGGCCGTAAAAAAGTAACAGCGGTTCACAAAGCGAACATTTTAAAATCTACTTCTGGCTTATTTTTAAAAGTTGCTCGTGAAGTAGCTGAGCGTTACCCACAAATTGAATCAACAGAGATGATTGTTGATGCAACGTGTATGAAACTTGTAATGACACCAGAAGAGTTTGACGTTGTTGTAACGACTAACTTATTTGGTGATATTTTATCAGACCTATGTGCTGGCTTAGTAGGCGGTTTAGGTATGGCACCAGGTGCAAACATTGGTGAAGATGCTGCAATTTTTGAAGCTGTGCACGGTAGCGCACCAGATATCGCGGGTAAAAACCTAGCAAACCCTACCTCAGTAATTTTAGCGTCTATTCAAATGCTAGAGCACTTAAACATGGGTGACACAGCGGAGCGAATTCGTAGCGCTGTTGCTGATGTAATTAAATCAGGTGACCGTACTACACGTGATTTAGGTGGCAGCCACGGAACAACTGATTTCACACAGTCAGTGATCGACCGCCTGTAATTTAACAAAACGTTCAAAAAAGCCAGCATTTTTGCTGGCTTTTTTATGCCATTTAAGCGCGTTTAAATCTAATTGAAATTAACAACATAAAAATTAATAACCCGCCAAGCGCCCCTCCACTGGAGCTTGAACCGCTATTAGTTTGAGATTGTGCTACCGTTACGGATAATTCATCACTAATAACCTCTCCCGTAATTGTGTCGGTTATAGTTAAAGTAACAGAATAACTGCCCGCATTTTGATACGTATGACTTGGGTTTTGAACTTGAGAAAGCTCACTGCCGTCACCAAAATCCCAGCTATAAGTATAATTTTTAAACCCACCTATCGCATCAGCGTTAAATTGGACCGTTAAATTATTTGTTGAAAAACCGGTATTAACTGCGAGTGGAACATTGACGTTTACATTTACGTTTTGAGATACCGACATTCCTTGGTCGTCAGTCACTGTTAGCGACAATAAATAATCACCCGAGTGTAAATAGTCATATGAAATGGCTTGTGATGCTAGCGAACTGCCATCGCCTAAATTCCACAAATAACTGTATGGTGCTAACCCTCCTGCAACTTCAGCTTTTGCCGTTAGTAGCCCTTGTGTTATTTCGTAATCAATTTCAGTGATACTCAGGGGTGCGGCAATAATGACTGTTGTTGTTGCTACCTGCTCTTCTTCACCGTTGCTTGCCGTAAATGTTACATCATAGCGTCCGTAACTCTCAAAAACGTGCGAAGGGGATAACTCAGAACTTGTTCTGCCGTCACCAAAATCCCAAGTAAACGTATCAGATGGCGAAAGCGTCAATCCATCAACTGTAAAATCTGCTGTGAAATCTGAGAGTGAGTAACTAATGCCATTTGATGGCTCGTAATTTAATAATATTTCTATGCTTTGATTATCGTTTTCTTGGTTTGTGAGCGTAAAACCAAAGCCAACTTGTGGTAATTTAACACCCGATTCAGCTTGTTCTGCAAAGCCATAGTCCATCTCGTCACTAAAAGAGCTGATAGCAGATAAATCGTCATCTCCTAGCCCTGCTCGTTGAGCATAAAGGCTAAATGCGGCATCTCTTATTTGAATAGCGGTATTTGCTGGTGATTGCGTGCCTCCTTTATTGATAGCACGCTGATCTGCGTCAACAACCAATGCAAAACCACTACCGGGGTGCTCAGTTGTATTGTTATCAGTGTGCGACTCATCGCTGTACCACAGTAATAATCCCGGCGAGTAACCTTCTTTTTGTAATCCACTATCTATACCCGAATAGTCACGTAACTGCAGGTAGTAGTAAGATGGCATAGCAAATACATAACTTCCTACTTTTGCAAACCCGGATAAGGTCGTATTACTTTGAGTTTCTGCGTTATTTTGCCAAATTAATGAACCATTTTGCTCAATGCGCATATCGTCAATAACAAAACCATAATAATGCGTATTAGCGTCTGTTAAGTATTGTACTTGTAACTCTATTGTTTGCCCTGCATAAGCAGATAAATCAAATTGATGCGTTAAGTATCCGTTAGGAAGTTGTGCATCAGGATTTAAAAATGAATCACCTGTAATATAAGGACCAATATTGCCATAGAAAGGGTTAGTAGGTTGCGTATAGTTACCCGCGATTGGCACACCATTAACCTTTATTTGAACTAAGTCATAATCTTGCTCAATGCTATAAAAAGCAACAAAGCTCAGCATAAGCGATTCTGTCGTGCTTGGTAAATTAATGGTGTTCACTAAGCGAGTATTAAGATTATCGCCGGTATTTGAATAATATTGAAAAACGCCTTCGACTGGCGTTTTAAATTTTTCAAGCCTTGGTGGCAATGTGACCTTTACTTGGCTTTGTGATTTAGACGTACTTGATGCGTTATTAATCACTTGCACTGGGTTCGTAACAACCTCATCCATATCAAGGCTAAGCTGGTTTACCCAGTTACCTTGGTAGCGTGTTTGAAGATACTCCAGCGCATATGGGCTAAACATTACTGGCTCAGACCCGCGTGGTGAACCCGCCCACGTACCTGACGACATAACCGACCATGAAGCGACAGGCTCACCTACCGTATTAGACTGTAAATCGTATTCATCCTTTAAACCTAAATCGTGCCCAAACTCATGAACAACAACACCAATGGCGGCATCAATAGGGTTTATTGTGTAACCAAATAGCTTTATATCACTCCCAACAACTTCAGTTGGTTGGCTATTTTCGTCTAAAACATAATAACGATGTGACCAAATTGCATCTGTTGATAAATAACCCCCGCCCGACTCCTCACCAATACTAGAATGAAAAATCATAACATGATCGATTATCCCATTTGGTTCGTCGGTAATACCATCACCGTCTATGTCATCAAGATCAGTTAAGTCATAATCAGCCAAATTAATATTAAATTGTGCAACCGCTTTTTCAACAGCTTCTTTTACAAGGCTCGGCGCATTTTTATCTCGGGTAGAGCCTAAACGTTCACCATAAAATTTAGCGTTATTATTTGCAGTTACCCACCCGTAAACTTGCCCTTCAAAATTAAGACTGTTGCCAGAAGCCGCTTTATAATAATCGGCCGCCGATAAAAGAACCTGTCCGTCAGGGCCTTCATAGCCGTTAGTGTTAAACAGCATCTGCTGGTAATGATCTGGGGAGTAGTCGGTATAAAACATATCAGTGTCTTGGGGAGTTAACTGGTTTTCGTCGTGCTTTAAATCAGGAAAATCAACTAAAATAGTTAATACTTTAACTGTATTAACTCTATCATCTGGTGTTAACCCCGCTGAAAAACTAGATTGTTCACTAGGTAAGAGCCCCTTTTGTATTGAGTTATATGTCGATAAACGAGGTAGCTGACTAAACCCATTTTTTAACGCTACTTGCACAGGTGATTTGTTATTGATGTATTCATTGTAAGACGCTTCTAACTCATCGGAAGTTAAGTCTTCTTTTTTATTAAGCCAATACAAAATTCGTTCTTTGTTGGTCACACCTACATCGTGCGGAGTAGATGTTTTAGCTACAGTTATAGAGCTAAACAACGTAGTAATAAGAGTAAGTAACGCTATTTTGTTCACTGTATATTCCTCAAACAATTTGTTAAGCACATCATACCTAATAACAACTATTTAAACATGTTATAAACCAGCTTAAAGTATACGTAAGCAATCTATAATTGCTTACTACTAAAACAACAGCAAACAAAGCAAAAACAAGCGCACTGCATATTATCTCCCTAAAAACTTCAAATTAAACGCACAAAAAGCAACAAACCACTAAAAAACAATAAAAAACGAATTTAAAATGCAAAAAACAACATTCAAGGTTGACATAAACACTTAAAACACTTAAAAATAAACCCATATAAAATTTCACACCAAAGCAGTGTTTTGCTGAGTAGAGTAAATAACTATGAAAACACAATTTAACCTTCTAGTCGTTCTCGTACTGGTCTTAGTAATAAGCCCAGCGGGGATGTATTAAAAGGTAATACTGCTTTTTAAAAACCCCCGCACCACGCGGGGGTTTTTTTATGCACAAAAAAAGCGCAGAGGAATGAGGATGAGCAAACAAGAGTATAATGGCTCTGAACTAGTCGTTCAGGCATTAAAAGAATTAAAGGTAAAATATATATTTGGCTACCCAGGTGGCTCAGTATTAGATTTATACGATGCACTTTTTCAACAAAATGATATTGAGCACATCTTAGTTAGGCATGAACAAGCAGCAACACACATGGCTGACGGTTATGCACGTGCTACTGGTGAGGTCGGTGTTGTTCTTGCTACTTCAGGCCCTGGTGCTACAAATTGTATAACCGGTATTGCAACTGCATACATGGACTCAATTCCGATGGTTGTATTATCTGGGCAGGTACCTACTAGTCTAATTGGTGACGACGCCTTCCAAGAAACAGACATAGTGGGTTGCTCTCGACCAATTGTAAAACACAGCTTTAACTGCAGAAGTGCGCAAGAAATACCTGCAATCTTGGCAAAAGCTTTTTATATTGCCAGCACTGGTCGCCCTGGGCCTGTTGTTGTTGAGCTGCCAAAAGATATGCTTAATCCTGCTGTCAAATTTGAATACGACTTCCCTGCAACGACTGAACTTCGAACTTACAGCCCAAATACCAAAGGCCATTCAAAACAAATTAGAAAAGCAGTAGCCGCTATATTGGAAGCTAAAAAGCTAGTTATATATTCTGGGGGGGGCATTATCATCTCAAACACCTCAGAGCAATTAACGCACTTAGTAGAATCATTGAATGCACCTATTACCAACACTTTAATGGGTCTAGGTGGTATTTCAGGGGTTCACCCTAATTTTATCGGTATGCTCGGGATGCATGGCACGCTAGAGGCCAACAAAGCTATGGCAAATGCCGACGTTATATTGGCATTAGGCGCTCGCTTTGATGATCGGGTTACAAATAACGTTAAAAAGTTTTGCCCTAATGCGACTATTGTTCACGTAGATGTAGACCCTACCTCTATTTCTAAAACCATTAAAGCGCATATACCTGTTGTAGGTTGTTTAGACACTGTACTTAAACAACTTCAAGATGGAATAGACAAAAGTACAATTCAAATAGATCGCAGTGCACAAGAAGATTGGTGGCGACAAATTATTAGCTGGCGTGAACAAAAATGTTTGGGTTACAAACAAAGCCCTTCAGAAAAAATCAAGCCTCAAGCTGTTATTGAGGCGCTTTATAAAGCAACTGACGGCGAAGCCTACATCAGCTCTGATGTAGGGCAGCATCAAATGTTTGCAGCACAGTATTACCCATTTAAATACCCTCGCCAATGGATAAATTCAGGCGGATTAGGCACTATGGGCTTTGGTTTACCGGCTGCCATGGGCGTTAAGCTCGCATTTCCTGATAAAGAGTCGGTGTGCGTAACTGGCGATGGTTCTATTCAAATGAACATTCAAGAGCTTTCTACGTGCTTGCAGTACAACTTAGCCGTTAAAGTCGTCTCTCTTAACAACCGATCATTAGGAATGGTACGCCAATGGCAAGATATGGTGTATGGCGGTCGTCATTCATCATCTTACATGGACTCACTACCTGACTTTATAAAATTAGTTGAAAGCTATGGACACGTAGGCATTCAGGTAAACACACTTGACGAGCTTCAACCCGCGATTGATAAAGCAATGAGCATAACGGATCGTCTTGTATTTTTAGACATACTAGTCGACGAAAAAGAACATGTGTACCCAATGCAAATTAAACTAGGTAGCATTGACGAAATGTGGTTACGTAAAGGAGTTAAAGCATAATGCGTCGTATTTTATCAATATTATTAGAAAACGAACCCGGTGCACTATCTCGTATTGTTGGACTATTTTCACAACGAGCATACAACATTGACAGCCTAACAGTAGGTACTACTGACGATCAGTCTTTATCGCGTATTACCATAACAACAATGGGTGATGACCGAATTGTTGAACAAATTACCAAGCAAGTGAACAAGCTAGTTGATGTATTAAAAATTATTGATTTAACAGAAATGAGCCACATTGAACGAGAACTACTCCTTGTAAAAGTATTTGCACAAGACGAAACAACGCGTGCCGCAGTTACTCGTGTAGTAGATGTGTTTAAAGGTGATATTTTAGATATGGGCCGTCAGAGTTACAGCTTACAACTTGTGAGCAGCACAGACAAAATAGAATCATTTTTAGATACGCTGCGCCATGAAACAGATATCATAGAAGTTGTACGTTCAGGTGCAGTTGGAATTGGTAGGGGCGATAAAGCCTTAAAAGCATAACTTTTCAAATACTGAGCCGTTACATTACGGCTTTTTCAATACAAAAAAAAAGGGCTTATTAGCCCTTTTTTCAATTAATTTGTAAAACCAATTATAGGTTTACTTGGTCTTTAAGACCTTTACCTGCTTTAAAGCTTGGGATAGTTGCCGCTGCGATTTGGATCTCAGCACCCGTTTGAGGGTTACGGCCTGTGCGTGCAGCACGTTCTTTAACTGAGAAAGTACCAAAACCAACTAATGCTACTGAATCACCTTCTTTAAGTGCAGAAGTTACAGCGCCAGTAAATGCGTCAAGAGCACGTGTAGCTGCGGCTTTAGAAATTTCCGCGTCAGTAGCAATTTTTTCAACTAATTGAGCTTTATTCATTGTTAGATTCCTATTCGTTATTATTTTGCCTTCGCAAACCTATCTTTATGTATTTTTTAAAAGTTAGCAACAGCAAATTGCAATTTTTAGTTAAAATCTTATAAAACACATAAAATTATATTAATTTCCGCTAAAATACAGCATCTTGTGTTAACAAAGACTTAATTTTTGTACAATTTTGGTGCATGTTAATCAGCATATAAAAACTATATTTTTTCGATAACTAAGGTCACTTCCCCGACCTCGACACCAAACTTAACAATAGATGTGCGGTTAATCAAGCGCGATTGTGTTACCAAGTACATCCAATCATCAAAATTAACTTCTAAAGTACTTCCGTCATAAGGGAGTTCTACGTTGTAGTTCCAATGAAATACACTGCCATCGCTTTTACCTTGTGCAACGCCAAGAACGTCTGCAGCAGTCCCTGTAAGGGTGTTATCGTCATTAAGGGTTATTTTCCAGATACGTTTTTGTGTTTCACCATCATCATACACAAAGTCTTCTTCTATGACGCCCTGGTTGCCCTCCCACGTAGCGTTCATATCAACGACTAACTTACGGGTTAACTCACCTTTAAAGTCTTGCACTACACCGTAAGCTTTTAATTTGCCGCTAAAGAAGGTTTTAAAGTCAAAATTGGGAGTTGTTTTACTGTAGTGTTCTACATTAGGCGCTGAGCAACTAACCAAAAAAAGTGCAAATACACACACAAAAATCGTTTTTAACGCGTTATTAATAATCATTTTAATTTCCTAATAGTTTTTTTCTTAAAGCTGGCTCTGACGTATTTTTACCTAACCAAATAGCTAAAAAATCACTTGAAAACGCAACATCATCAATTACGCCAACCTCGCTATCGTTATGCAAAAAAGTACTCTTGCCTTCTTTATCAGTTATCAGCGTTAACGAATCACCTTTACCTATGTTTGGCCAAATAGACAAAAGCACCTCATCGTACTTGCCGACTAGATTTTTTTTACCTATGTGCTCCCACTGCTCATTGGTTGCTTTAACTATATCTTTGGCGTCAAAATCACGTAAATAAGTCAGCTTAAATTTGACAGGGTGTTCACCCAAAGCATAATCGCCGGAAGGGGTATATAAGGTGGCGTCGTAAACATCCCAAAACAAGTATTCCATTCTACCCTCGCCCACTTTGCTAAATTCAACATTAGCAAAAGCAGAAGTAGACAATAAAAGACATAAAACAGTTATGGTTATGATTGATTTCACAATTAAAGTCCTTCTTTAAATAAAAAATAGTAGGGTAAACTAATTTTAACTTGCTAAAATAATCGACTTAATTTTTTGGTTTATAAATACAATAAACGTAAAGGCTGCCGACCAAATAACACCGTAGGCTACCCAAAACTGCCATAGCGGTAAGCCTAAATTAATTACGTTAAAACGCGCACCCGCCCAGTAGCTAGCTGGCGCAAAAATAAGGCAAACAACAAATACATGCCAAAGTCTTAATCGACTTAAAAAATGCATCGATGTATTTAATGAAAGAAGCAACGCGGCCCATAGAAGTACCAGCCAAATTGGAAAAGGATCAACTTTAAATGAAAGTAGACCAAGCTCCACCGCTATGTATTCAAGTAGCAAAGCAATAGGAAGTGCTTTTAATAGCAATAATGCATCTTGTTTTTTTTGCTTTGACAAATAAAACATTAAGACAATGATGCCAGCGCTAAATAAAAGTGATTGTCCTTCAAGCAGTAATGATAAAAACCACACTGCTTGAAACAAGACAAAATTAATAAGCGAGTGCAATTTCATCTACATTGCTACTAAAGCGAGGTTTACGCGCCATTAAATGTACAGTACTGGTTGCACGCGTTCTAAATGCGCCTTCACAGTACGCAAAATAAAATAACCATAGCCTATAAAAGCGGTCATCAAATTTTGTGCGGTCTAGATCTGGCCAACTTTTGATGAATCGTTCACGCCAGTCAGCTAAGGTTCGTGCGTAATGCGTTCCAATATCACTAACAGTATGGATAACCATATCGGTGTTATTTTTGATTTGCTCACTCATTTCGTTTAATGAGGGTAAACACCCCCCAGGGAAAATATACTGTTGAATAAAATCTGAATTTTTAAGGTAGTGCTTATATCGCTGATCGCTAATGGTGATTGCTTGTATCAACATTGCGCCATCGTCTTTGAGTAGCGAACCACACTGGGTGAAAAAGCTAGGTAAATATTCGTGGCCAACCGCTTCAATCATTTCAATCGAAACGAGTTTGTCGTATTTGCCCGTGAGTAGTCTGTAATCAAGCTTAAGAAGCGTAATTTTATTCTCTAAGCCTAACTCTTTAATTTTTTCTGCAACAAAGTCATGTTGCTCGTCAGATATTGTTGTAGTGGTCACGTGGCAGTCGTAATGTGTTGCTGCGTAAATGGCAAATGCGCCCCATCCAGTGCCAATTTCTATAACGGAATCGCCAGGTTGCAATTCTACCTGTTCACATATGCGCTTTAATTTGTACTGCTGCGCGTCTTCTAGACTGGCATCTTTTGATGGATAAACAGCACACGAATAAAGCATTTCTTTACTCAAAAACGATTCGTATAAATCGTTACCTAGATCATAGTGAGCGACAATATTTTTTTTAGAGCCTGACTCAGAATTTTTATTTTTTAAATGAGTTAGTCTGTGGGCAATGTTGCTGAAAAACGCGAATTTTTTCTCAAACTCGTCTAACTGTTTTTCATTTATAGCAAATAACTCAATTAGTCGGGTTAAGTTGTCACAACTCCATTGACCTAAAATGTAAGACTCGCCTGCACCAACACTTCCAGATAATGCAAACGCCTTGTACATCGCTTTGTCGTGAATTGTTACCGTTACTTTTAAGTCGGATGATGCATCTCCAAAAACAAGCTGCAGATCTTCATCAATAACGGTGATTTGCCCTGTTTCTATTGAAGAAAAAGCTTTAAATACTAATTTTTTATAAAGCCCTGTAAACCAGCCTGTGTTTTGTTCGCAATTTAAGCTAGACACTTTTTCCATTAGAACACCTATATTATTTTTATTACTGCTTGTATGTAATTTGTGACTTTTAAGAATGACCTAAAAAAGGCACTCTTTTTATAAACAGCTTCAACGCTTGGTAATAAATACCTTTAAATATTGTCCACGTCATTGCTGGGAATCGCTTTAACAACTGACTCATTTCTTTTTCAGTCAGTTCTTTGCGGGTTAATCGAAGAGTAGCATCAAATAGCAATTCTCCATCCCGTTTATTTTCAATATGAATCAATGTTTTATCTTGCGTTAACCTAATTGTCCAATGATAGTTCATATCGAGGTTCATAAAAGGTGATACGGAAAATACTTTTTTAAAGTTCACTTTTTTTTCTAGTGGTATCAAGTAGTAGTGTCGCTCATTCCATGGCGTATTACTAACTTCAGCCACCATGTACTTAAATTCACTGTCGCTATGACCATAAAAGAAGAAATTTACTGGGCTAAAGTAAATACCAAAGCAACGGAGCTGTCCTAGCATGTATACATGGTTAAAAGTCTCAGTTACACCAAGCGATAATAACTGATGATTTGCACGTTCAATGATTGACGCATCATTATTGTGGGGCTTATTAACAAAGTAGTCTGATTCGTTAAACTTTAATGCTTTTGAACCAGACGTACCTAACCATTTATGCTTATTGTTCAATTGCTCTGGGTTGTTGAGATCAACCCACATCATGTAAAGTGGATTACTAAAATGATGAGTCTTAACAGCAAAACGGCGATGCTTAACATCGCCTAAATAAACAGCACTAGTCAAATTCAACCCCTAACTGCCTTGCCACGTCTACACCACTGCGCACACCATCCTCATGAAAGCCGTTGTACCAATAGGCACCACAAAAATAACTATTATTTTGACCATCGATCGTTTGTTTAAGCCCTTGCGCAGCAATAGACTCTTTGTTGAAAACAGGGTGATGATAAGTGAATTCACGCAATATTTTGCTTTTATCTATCCCTTCAAGGTGGTTTAACGTAACGCAAAACTGCGTGTCTGAATGAATACCTTGCAATATATTCATCTGGTAAGTAACAACAGCTGCTTTGTCGGTATTGTTATTTAATAAATAATTCCAACTAGCCCAAGCGGCTTTTCTGTCAGGTAGTAAATTTGTATCTGTATGAAGTACTACTGAATTTTCAGTATAAGGAATTGCGCCAAGTACTGATTTTTCTTGGCTTGTTGCATCACCAAGTAGTTTGAGTGCTTGGTCAGAGTGGCACGCAAAAATAACTTTATCAAAAACGTGCTGCTCACCACTGGCAAGCTCAATGGTTACATCGTCATTTGCACGTGTTACCGATTTAATATCAGTGTTAAGCTTTATTCTGTCAGCAAACCCTTTAATTAATGGGTTTATGTATTCACGTGAACCACCAGGTACAACATACCATTGCGGCCTATTTGTGATATCTAAAAGGCCATGATTAAAGAAAAACTTTACAAAAAACTCTACGCCTACGTTTTCCATTTCTTTAATACTAGTAGACCAAATAGCTGCGCCCATAGGTAAAATATAATGATATTTAAAAAAGTCGTTAAACTGATTTTCATTAAGTAGCTGACCGAGTGTTTGCGATTGCTGATATTCGCCTTTTTCGTGTATGGCTTTACACAGTTTGTTAAATTTAACTATGTCAGATAACAAGCGCCAAAATTTAGGCCTAAAAATATTTCTTCTTTGTGCAAATAAACTGGTGAAGGTATGGCCATTGTACTCAAAGCCTGTTGCCTCATTATGAACACTGAAACTCATTTGGGTTTCTTGTTTTTTTATACCAATACGCGCAAGTAACTTTTCAAAATAAGGGTAGGTTCGGTTATTAAAAACAATAAATCCGGTATCCACGGCGTAATTAACACCCTTAACATCTACGTCAACAGTCGCAGTGTGCCCGCCAATATAATCGTTTTTTTCAAATAAAGTGACATCGTAGTGTTTGTGAAGCAAATGCCCACATGTTAAACCTGATACACCAGTTCCTATTATTGCTATTTTTTTCAACGGGTTAATCCTTTTGCTATTTTAAGCCAAAGCGGTAAAGGCAATATCCGCAATGCTTTTAATATAAGCGTAAAGCGATACGGAAAGTGTACCTCTTTACGTCGTTTGTTTATTCCTTTGATCATATAATCTGCCGCTTCTTCAGCGGTCACTGCCATAGGCATAGGAAAATCGTTTTTTTCGGTCAGAGGCGTTTTTACAAACCCTGGGTGAACTAACGTGACATCCACATCCATCAAATCAACGGCTAGGCTTTTAGCTAAATAACTTACGCCCGCTTTAGACGCCCCATAAGCCTCGGAGCGTGGTAACGGTAAGTATGTAACGCTTGAGCTAACAATAACTAATTGACCGCCGCTTTTAACTTTAGGGAGTAATGCTTCTAAGCAGTAGCCAACCGACAGTAAATTTGCATTAATTACGCGCTCAAACAAAGCACTGTCAAAGTTTTTTGCGTCGTCTATGTATTCACAATTGCCCGCATTAAGAATTACTCGGTCAAAGTGTGGGTATCCAATGGTTGCTTCTTTAATATCTTTTAGGCTTGTTGCATCAAACTTACAACTCTCTATGTTGTTATGTTTTGAAAGCTCAGCTAGTTTTTCTGTATTACGTCCACATGCAATAACGGTGTCGCCCATTTGTGCATATTTAATAGCTAGTTGTTCGCCAATGCCTGACGTTGCGCCTGTAATTAAGGTAACCATAATTAGCCCGCCCTCTTATCAATGTAACTAACCACACTACCTAGAATTGGAATATGCTTGTAAAGTAGTTCGCCAACGTTGAAATAATCACGATGCTTAACAATTTTATCATTATCAAAAATTAGCTTACTGTGCCCCTGCACAGATATGGTTTTGCCAGAAGCCAGTTTGGGATGTGAATAATGCATTGTCCAATAAACAAATGCATTGTTGTTGATACCAAACGAATCCGTTATATCAAATTGACAGTGCTTAACATTGCTATATAAATTTGCAAAATAGTTACGCAAACTTTCTATGCCGTTAATTTCGTGCATCGGATCAATAAATTGAATATTGTCGGCATAAATGTCACTTAATAAGTCCAAATTAGAGCTATTAAGTTGCTGGTAAATATCAACAAATTTATCTACTGGTAACTGGTTATCCATATCATACCTTAAATGCAGCGAGCGCACGTTCACGTGCAGCTTTGTGGTCAACAATTGCTGGCCAGTAACATTCACTTCCCTTGCCTGTTGCAGCTAAGTAAGTATGCGGAAAATGAATGTGTTTATCTGGCACATTTTCAAGCTCAGGCAAATACTTACGTATAAACTTACCTGTTGGATCAAAGCGCTCACTTTGAGTAATAGGGTTGAAAATCCTAAAATACGGTTGTGCATCACACCCTGTGCTTGCAGCCCACTGCCAGCCACCATTGTTAGAAGCTAAATCGCCATCAATAAGGTGCTGCATAAAAAAGCGCTCACCTTCACGCCAGTCAATTAATAGGTGTTTAGTTAAAAAACTGGCCACTACCATTCTTAAACGGTTATGCATCCATCCAGTTTGCTTAAGCTGTAACATAGCTGCGTCTACGAGTGGGTAACCAGTTCGACCTTCGCACCACGCGTTAAATTCTTTTTCACTTTTTCGCCATTCAACAGGATTGTATTTCTCGTTAAAGTTTTCACCACGAGAGAGCTTCGGGTACTCTGCAATAAGATGCCTGTAAAACTCTCGCCAAATAAGCTCGTTAACCCACGTGAATGTTTTACTTTTTGATGTAGTCAAAATGTCGGGGTAACGTTGCTGTATATTAATTAGCAACTGCTTTGGGCTAACAATGCCCAGCGCTAAATACGGGCTCAAACCCGATGTACCTTTAATACTGGGGATATCACGCTGATCGTCGTAGCTTGTTAACTTATCGCAAATAAAATTATCAACAACACTCAAAAGTGTTTCATCATCAACAGGCCATTTATCCGAACTACCATCGCTTTCAAGGTACTGGCTTTTTTCAATTTTGATAGGGTTTTGCTCTAGTGGCCATTGAGCCAGGCTAAAGTGAGTATCTTGATACTGTTTTAACCATGCGCGTTTAAATGGTGTGAATACTTTATACATTTCATTACTTTGGTTTTTAACGCTACCAACAGGCGCAATTAAATCTCCTTCGTATAATGTAAAAGTAATGGAACGTTTGTCACATTGCGCTAAAACAGCTTTGTCTCGATTTACTTCGTTAAGCTCGTATTCTGTATTAGCAATAATATGCTGAATATCATGCTTTTCACAAAACGAAAGTAGTTCAGATTCACAATCACTAAAGCTAGGAGCGTTTATTACATTAAGCGTAATGCCGAAATTGGCAAGTTGCTCTTGCAAATAAGTTACACGTCGCTTTAGTAAATCAATTTGTATTGGCGCTGCTTGGTGTTGTTGCCACTGCTTTTCGCAAACAAAAAAAATGGCGTGTTTAGCGCCATTATTTAGCGCTTCTATTAACGCTTCATTCGAAAAAAGGCGCAAATCGCGCCTAAACCAAAATAATGTATTCATTAAATACCAAATCGTAGTTTTAAATCATGAGGATAGGGATTAAAAAACACCTGTTTTTCTAGGTACTCTTTAGGGTGAACTTTTAGATGGTGCTTAAGTAAAGTAAGAGGCACATAAAGCGGCACTAAACCAGAGCGATACTCGTCTATTGCTTCACGTAGTTCTTGCTTTTCTACCTTAGCAAGGTCTTTTTTAAAGTAACCTTGTAAATGCATTAACGTATTACAGTTATTACGACGAGATGCAGGTTTTTTAAGCCCTGTCATTAAGCCTAAAATGTATTCATCAGCCAATGCGTTTATATCATCACCAGCGTAGGTTCCAAGTAACTTGCCAAGCTCTCGATAAGCTTGGTAATTGTGTGCCATTAATAAATACTTATGCTTTGCATGGAATTGCGTTAAGTGATGAACACTTAATGGTTCTTTTACAAGCTGCTGCCAACTGTTTAAAACGTACACACGCATTACAAAATTTTCACGCAGGTGTATGTCGTTTAACCTACCATTTTCCTCGCAAGGCAAAAGTGGGTTGTGCTTCATAATTTGTTCTGCAAAAAAACCAACGCCCTCTGAGGTGTTACCCGTCCCAGCCTCGTTGTATATTTTTATACGTTCCATGCCACAACTTGGGCTTTTGGCGCAAAATACAAAACCACTCAACTCTTTAGCTTGCTCAGTAGCAACCTTTTTACCGTACTCAGTTAACTGCTGTCCAACGTCACCAGAACCATCAGGACGGCAAACTTTAATTGTGTCGCCAACTCGAACTTGGCGAATTGTAGGCCGAGGTATTGGTAAGCCAACCGCAACCTCAGGACAAAAGCGTGTATATTCAACATGCTTTGCAAGTTCGTCCATACAAAAGTTTGACCTTTTGTGACCTGTATCAAATCTAACTTTCTCGCCTGCTAAGCAGGCGCTTATACCTATTTTTATTGTAGTTTTTTGCATGTAATCTCTTAGTAGATTAAATTACCAATTGGATTTAGTAATTTACTTAGCCCTTTATTAAAATGTAGCGCACTGCTCACAACTGTAAAGCATAAACACCCATCTTTTGTTATTGGCGTGTGTTGATGACGACCATCTTGCCAAATAAAGTCACCTGGCACGTAGTGTCCGTCTTCATCACAAAACTCACCGTCAAGTAATAGGGTTATTTCAAAACCTGTGTGCGTGTGTTCAGGAATTTCACCGCCCGCATCTATGTGCAGTAAACTTGAACGTAATGCACCATCATCTAGTGCTACACGTGAACGGGCTAATTTGCCAACTTGAGTAAACTTGCTGTGCGAAATACGAGTCAGAGCACGAGGAAGTTGGTAATTGTGATCATTTACACTTACTTTAACTGGCTCTACTTCATATACTTCGTCTATAGAGTCGTCTGCAGTAATTAAGTCAAGCACATTCATATCAAACTCTTCAAGCAACTGAGATTGATTATTAACTGGTTGCTCAAAAGTTTCGGTGTCTTCACTAAACAAAGCATCTGCGTTGCTTGCTTCTATTTTTGCTACTTTTTCTTGGCAAACAGGACACATATCCACATGTATCGAAACTGCAAGGCTCAAAGAGGCACTTAACGACGCTGAACAATACTCTGTAAGTAGTGTTTCACTCGGGTGATGTTTAATCATGCTGATCTCCCATTTCATTACGTAATTTCTGCAAGGCTAAACGTAATCGTGATTTTACCGTGCCTACTGGAATATTAAGTTGTTGAGCTAGTTGCTCTTGCGACATATCTTGAAAGTAAACGCCACGAACAACTTCACGTTGAGCGATAGGCAATTTATCAAGGTAGCGTTTAATTTGTTTGTCTTCTAAATGGTCAGTGTATTCGTGATTTGTGTCTTCAGAATCATTAATTAAAGGCCAAATGTCTTCGCTGATGTTTTCTTCTTTATTGCTCTTCATTTTACGAAGCATATCAAATGACGCATTACGCATTACTGTATAAACCCACGTAGTCGCAGCACCCTTATCGCTGTTGTATAAGTGTGCTTTACGCCATACAGACGTTAATGTTTCTTGTACAAGCTCCATGGCTTGTGCTTCAACACCAAATTGCTTTATTCCAAAGCGTTTAATTTTTGGTGAAAAATATTCAAATAAATAGGCAAATGCTTTTTTATCACGGTTTTGTGCGACCGATAGTAATGCTTGCATAAGTTCAGAACTAGGCGTTTCTGGCATGGCAGTATACTTACCTGTATTAGGTTCACAACGAGTTGACTGTTGTTGACTTACCATAGTAATTAATCCCATTATTGTTTTGATAAAGGTAATACGTGCAACAAATGGTACGAGATCACATTATTTAGGCAAATTCGTTATTAATTACAGTATGGAGGAAATTAAGTAAGTTATCAAAGTTAGTTTCGAACGCAAGTTGTTGTTTTTTCTCGATCGAAATAGGTAACAACTCAAGCCAACGGGCGGCTATCCAAGCTAAATTATTAAAGTTAGTTGTTTTGTAAAGTAGGCTAAGTTCAGGGTTACCATAAAAAACATTACGCAATGCGTCATGCAATAAAAAATGCTCACCAACTTGTTTGTTTTTATCGCTATACCAGTAAGGCGTTTTGCAATCAGATATTAAACCATGGCGAAGCTCTTCTTCGTCTTGGTAAACATCATTTATTTGAACACTTTTAGACGCAAAAACATCAATAAGCAGCACGTCATTATCGTCTTGGTCAAAGTCGATTATATCAACCAAGCATCCTTGGGCGCTAATGTTAAAAGGTGTGTCATGCTCAAACGTACATAGCACAAACCCCGTGTTATTTTTCAATGCGGTTTTAACCATGTTTAAATAACGAGGTTCAAAAATACGCAAACGCGTATAACCTTCAGGTAAAATAAATATGGGTAATGGGAAAATCGCACGTTTCATAAAGTCTACTTCTATCACTAACACTGCCTTTATTTACGTGCGTTTTTACTAAGTCGATCAGCTTTAAGTAAACCGAATTAATTGCATTATACTTAATTGGTTAAATATTAAGCCACCCACCCATACTCTTTAGTGCTTGTACAGATACATACGCAGTTATAATACTCACTACGGGTGCCAACATAAGTGCAAATAATCCAAGCTCGGTACTCATCGCCTTATTCCTTTAAGTTGCTTATTTTACGTTATTAACTGCAGGGTCTTTACTTTCTGCCGCTTCATTACTCACCAAATCAGCAGGCTCAATTAACGTTTCCAGTGTTAATTTTGTATCAAAATAAAGTGTTTCTTTTATAGATTTTTCAAGCTCAATGGTGGTTTGCTTAATGTAGCTAGTTACACTGTTTGTTAAAATATCAGTTACATCTAGGTCCACTTCTGTCGCGTTTACTTGCGAAGAACCTAATACTAATAAACTAGCCATAGCGATTTTAATTGAATGTTTCATAATGGTATTCCTTGTTTGTGTATTGTTTAGACGTAGTTATATACTCAAGGGTTGTGCCAAGATGAAAATAAAGTTTAAATCGCTGATATTAATAAAGTTTTAATGAGCTGGTTAATTTGTTGAAATTCAGGAAAGGTTAATTTAACCACGTAAATTTATTTTTTAGCCACTTTTTAGTTAAAAAATAAAATAGGGGTATGCTTAATTTTTTTATGCTAGCTAAAAAATTTATATACAAAATGGCACGGTGAATTACAAAGTCATTACGAAAAAACACACAACTTTAAATAATGGTTTTGAAATAACAAAAAAGTGAATACAAAAAAATGGGGAGGCCTGGGTTACTTTTTACCTAAACGATAGGCATCAACCATACTCAGCACCCAAATAATTATCATAAGTGGCAAATATTTGTACTCTGCAAGTTTTGCACATGCCAGTGACGGCTCTTTTGCAGCACCTAAAATAGAGGTGATGGTCATCGGTATTTTTCCTGCCACAATTTCATTGGCTGTACATTGTGCAACGGCAAATATATCTTTCATCGTTAAAATTAATAATACCGAAAACACACCAGCAAATATTGCACCTATTAAATGTTTTTTTAACGAAAAGTGCCCTGCCCCTGGGTAAATAATGGCTGTTAGTAATGCGGCTTTTAAATTTGCTTTCATGGTTATTAACTTGAGTTTTGTTGTAAATAGGCCAACCCATAGTGAATTATTTTTGTTTAAAATCAAGAAAAGCTTTAACTTATACAGTGATTGAAAGTTTCAGCGTACACTTGTACACTAAATGAAATTTACATAGTGGTAGGAGCAGTAATGTCACTCGACGCCCCTTATTCTCGTAAAGAAGAACAGCTCAATGTTATAAGCCACGCACTCGGTATTTTTTTTGCTGTTTTTGTTATGTGGGATTTATTTAACCAAGCAACCAGCACTAAAGCCAATATAAGTACCGCAATATACGGTAGTAGCTTATTTATACTATTTTTATCTTCAACACTATACCACGCGAGCGTGCAACCTAAGTTGCGTGCCTTGTATAAAAAGTGTGACCACTGCGCCATTTATTTACTTATTGCAGGCACATACACTCCTTTTTTATTACTCTCACTATCGGGGGCCTGGTCATGGGGTACACTCAGCTTTATATGGACTGTTGCGATTGCAGGTGTTGCATACAAAATACTTGTTAAAAATGGTAACAAAAAAATATCCCTAGCCACCTACCTACTCATGGGATGGTTTGCATTAGCAATTGTCTATCCGTTGTATTCAAGCATTGATGTAAAAGCTTTGTATTGGCTACTCGCTGGCGGAATTTTTTATAGCGCAGGCACATTATTTTACAGCGCTAAAACAACTCAATTCAGTCACGCAATTTGGCACTTATTCGTAATAGCTGGTTGTATTTGTCATTATATTTCGATCAGCACCTACGTTTATTAATGGCTGCTTAGAGCTTTAGTTAACAGTTACTTTTTAATTTCGTCAAAGTATAGTGCTTGCATAGTCAGGAAAACGACCCAATCGCTCGTTTTTGTCTTGAATTGAAAACCAGAACAACTGTATTTTGTTAGTACTAGCAAATGCTTAAGAAGTTTGTTACAAATGAGTAATTAAGACAAACGAGCTGGGCTGTGGTAGAAATACGCGCGATTAGCTCGCTATAAACATGTTGAACTAAGCCGCTACGCGGAGATCCTATTCTTACCATTTGAGCCACACTTACCTTGGGGTTATCCCATAACTTGGAGGTAAGTCATGAATACACTCATTGAACAAGTCAAAACTGAAATAGCCTATTTTGGTTATTCACAAAGTACCTGTAAAAGTTACTGCGAGCATTTGCTTAAACTCAGCCATTATTTTAATAAACCACTCGATTTAATTACTGATGATGAGCTGAATATATTTTTTAAAGATCCCGCTATTCGCAAGCTCTCCAGAGCAAGCCAAAAAATACAGATAAACAGCATTTGGTTTCTGTTTAAGAATATTTTACACCGCCCACTTAACTTAGATATTGCACTGCCAAAAGTAAAACTTCGCGCACCCACGTATTTATCGCGCGATGACATGCGACGGCTTATAGAAAGTTGCACCGATATGCGCTTAAAAACATTGATAGTGGTGTGTTATGGATGTGGCTTACGTATAAGCGAACTGCTACGCATTAAAGTACAAGATATCGATGGGCAGCGTAAAACCATTTTAATTGAACAGGGTAAAGGAGATAAGTCACGCTATGTTGTTGTATCAGATAGCGTGCTAAATCAATTACGTTGCTATTGGAAAATGTATCACCCAACGGGCTGGATGTTTTATTCACGATGGTTAATGGATAAACCCATGTCACCCTCAAGCTTCAGAAAGGCATTGAGAAAACATACACAAGCGTGTGGCAAAGCACTGTAATCCACATGCTTTACGCCATGCTTATGCAACACACCAACTTGAATCAGGTATGCCACTTCATCAACTGCAACATCAGCTTGGTCATAGTAATATTAAAACCACACAAAGTTACTTACATTGGTTACCAGAGTTAGGTCATGGCGGCATTGATTTACTTGCGAGCTGGGGAAATCAATGAGCGGCTTGCACCTCGCTGATATTTTAAACTCGAATCTTGAGAATTATCGCCAGCATCATACGATGAGCTATCAACAACTGCGCGTGTGTCAGCACCTTCAATCATGCAGAACGGGTCAGCTCGGTTACCAAGCATGGCAATGTGATAACTGTGGTGAGTCACAAAAGATTGGATGTAGTTGTCGAGACCGTCATTGTCCGCGTTGCCAAGGCATGGCTACTGCTAAGTGGGTGCAAAGGCAGCAAGAGGATTTATTACCGTGTCGGTATTTCCACCTTGTTTTTACGCTCCCTCATGAGTTGAATATCATTGCGCACTATAACCCAAGCGCGTTGTACCAGTGTTTATTTAAAGCCGCATGGCAAACGCTGAGTAAATTTGCGAAACGAAAGAGACATGGTCAGTTAGGCATGACAAGCGTACTGCATACATGGGGGCAAAACTTAAGTCAGCATATCCACTTGCATTGTTTGATACCCGCAGGTGCACTTGAAAAAGCGCATTGGCATGAAATAGAAAAAGGCTACTTATACCCCGTAAAAGCGTTATCAACAGTGTTTAGAGGAAAAATGCTGGCGGCGTTAAACGAATGCGATGGTTCATTCGCGAAGATAAACACGCCAACCAAATGGTGCGTATATAGCAAAGCCTGTTTAACGTACAGTGAAAAGCTAGTTAGTTACCTTGCTCGTTATACACGAAAAGGCGTGATGTCAGAATCGCGCTTAGTGTCAGCGAATGAGCAGTTAGTGAGCTTTAAATATCGGGATTATGCAGATAACAACCGTGATAAAGTCATTACGCTAAGTTGTGATGAATTTTTACGGCGTTACCTACAACATATATTGCCGAAAGGGTTTATGCGCATTCGCCACTATGGTTTTTTAGCTAATGCATGTCGCAAGCGAAAGTTAGTGTTAATAAAGGCTCAAGCATCAGCAACTTCATTCAGAGCGGTGAAGCCGAAGGTAGAGCAAGAACGATTAATACCCCATTGGTCTTGCCAGTCATGCAAGGTAGGTACCTTACGATTTATTGGTGTGATGAATATAGATGTGGCGACAAATAAAATAGCGCGAACGAGTTAGCAGCCTTGCTTGCTGCATCAAATCAATGAGTTAACCTGCTTAATTGCTCAGGCTAGCGGCCTCTGTACGTGTAAAAAATATAATTGCTTATTAAGGCAAATTTAGGTGTAATGAATACATAATAAGCGCTGAGCAATGCAGGGAAAGCTTACATAACACTAGCTAAGCTGATTAAATTAGCGAGGAAAGTGAGAGCCTTCAAAAAGCAAATTCCCATAGCATAAACAACACCAACTCTGACACACCGAGCAGGTAGCGGCTCAGTCCAACAAGCGATTATGCAACACAAACTGCGTGTCGCATAAATACTAAAATGTTATGTTGTTGGACTAGGCAATCCCGCCCTAGTTTAGTTGTTTGAGGGATAATTCAACTAAAGGATATTATTATGGAAAATTCTCACGGTAGTGTAGGAAATGACTTCAGAAAGCTGGTGGATAAAGTTGCTCCCCGCATATCAGATGAGGCATTGCTTCAACTCTCGCAACTTATGGGACCCGCTGATGAGGGTAATCCGGCTATACCAGCGGGCTATACATATTTTGGTCAGTTTGTAGATCATGACATTACTTTCACTGCTCAAGACGGAGTAAATGCTCGAACACCGATATTTGACTTAGATAGCCTGTATGGTGATGGTCCAAACTCTGTCAAGCATGGACATATTTATGAAGCCGTTCAAAACGAGAATTTCATTTTTAAAATTGGTAACCCTGGAAACGCTGATGGGGATCTTTTAAGAAATGAAAATTTCGTTGCACAAATACCTGACCCTAGGAACGACGAAAATATAATTGTTGCGTCAATTCAGCTGTTGTTTCAAAAGTTCCACAATAAATTGGTACAAGAGGAAGGACTGTCATTTGATAATGCTAAAATTGCCGTGACTTGGCACTATCAGTCAATAGTATTAAACGATTTTCTAGTTAGAATAATTGGCCAAAATCGAGTAGATAGAATTTTACAAAACGGCAGAAAAATCTACCTTCCTCAAACTGAGGATGATGTTTTTATGCCTACCGAATTTGCTGGTGCGTGCTACAGATTTGGCCATAGCATGGTTAGGGAGCGATATAGCTTTAACGATTTTTTTAACGACACAAGAACCCATCCTAATATATTTTTTGGTTTCCCTGGAGGTAGGCCGGTTCAAGGTGGGCACCAAATAACGGAAATATGGACATTGCAAGGTGCTGACAAGACACTAGAGAGATTCTTTGACCCTTCTATTTTGAATCAAGATATTGATGCAGATAACTTTTCCGGGAAGATGGATATAAAACTCCCTCCAGTCCTCTTTAATCTAGAAGTCCCGACTGGGGAAAATAATATTTTGGCACACAGGAACTTGCTGTCTGGGCGAGCTTTATCTTTATCAAGTGCACAACAATTTTTAGAAGAGATAAATGGACTTGGAGTCCACATAGATTTGCTTTCACCCGACGAAATTAGCGTTGAAGGCATTCCTCCTGAAATTGTAGACAATACACCGCTATGGTATTACACGCTGAGAGAAGCGGAAGTGAAAGAGAGTGGTCATGTATTAGGGGAACTGGGCTCAATAGTCGTTGGGGAGACTATTATAGGGCTTCTTCAGGTTTCTTCGAAATCATTTATCCATCCTGATAATGAAAATTCTAATTGGCCTTTTACTTTGAGCGAAGTAACAAATAAAAAAGTGTCGATGTTAGATGTAGTTAAATACGTTTCCAATTAAAAAACATAACAAGGCCAGTCAGTAGGACGCAGTAAAGCTGCGCCTCTGCTGGCGGCGTTAGATATTCAGGGAAGGTTCGAGTTTGTTTAATCTATTAAAATTTATAAGTATCGTTTTACAAGGCTTTTTACTCTTATCATTATTTAATTTTTTTTCAGGTTTATATTCCGCATTTCTAGAATTATCTACAAACGATCCTAAATTAATAGCAGGTCATTTATCGACAGGCATCGTGTTTTCTCTTATACAAATAACTCCTGCTTTAATCGGTCTAATTATCAGTGTTTGGTTATTGAATAAAAATCATAGCTCCAAGTTGTTTGTTATTTACTGCAAATACTTCGCGTATCTGTGGCTTTTATTTATTCCTATTGGTACATTTTTAGGTATTAAGCAACTAAAAAGGTTAAAGAATACCTAACAAGGCGCTCAAGAGGGAAAATTTACAGTTGGCTGTTTTCACTCCGTTCAACATTTTAGCCAACAATATTTTTCCGCTTAAGTGGGTGTTATATCGCTGTAAACATCGCCTGTCGCCTCACTGTCGTGTGAATTTCGTAACCGACAATCGATTAAAACATGGATAGTTTCCTCTCACATTGGTAAGGAGCCCAAATGATAGTCAAACGTCTTAGAGAAAAACGAAACTGGTCACAAGAACAACTTGCCACGTTAAGCGGCTTGAGTACTAGAACTATTCAACGAATTGAAAGTGGAAACAAGGCCAGTATAGAATCTCTTAAAGCCCTTGCCTCTGTGTTTGAAATTGACATTTCTAAACTTCAAGAGGAAATTATCGTGATAGACAAAACATCTAAAGAATGGAACAAAGAGCCGTTATGGGTCAGGTTTTCGTTTTGGGGAGTAAAAGCAAGAAAGCAAATTATTATGTTAGAAATGATGACGGTGCTCTTGGGCCTATTAACTTGGTTCATAAAACCCGACGTTATTGCGACGCCGGCATTTTTTCTATTAGCTTACATCTTTTCCAACATGAAGCATTATATTGATACGAAGAAATACTGGTGAGTAGCGATATAACAACTCAATAAACTCACTCACTTCATTCGCTGGGACGCATACACGCGGGGCGGCTTCGCCATTATGCCTCACATTTATGCGCCCTTTATTGGAAAGTTAGCTGTATAAATATAGGTTCGTATAAATGGAAATTTTAGAAGCAAATATTGGAGATGCACCTATTATTCTTCAGATTCAAAAGGAAGCGTACATTTCAGAAGCTGAACTACATAATGATTTTAATATACCTCCGTTAACTCAGAGCTTAGCTGAACTTGAGTCTGAATTTAATGATAAGTGTGTTCTAAAGGTTATTTTGAACGAACAAGTTATTGGAAGTGGGCAAGTAAAATTAAATGGTACAACTTCTCATATAGGTCGTATGGCTGTGAAAACTAATTTTAAAGGTATGGGGATTGGCTCAAAGCTACTTAGTGCATTAGAGCAATTTTATCCTGAAGCTCATAAAGTTGAATTGTTTACTGGTATAAATAGTAAAGCCAATTTAAGCATGTATGAGCGCCGTGGATATAGGCGTATTAAAGAAGAGAGTTTGGGCAAAACAACAGTTGTATTCTTAGGTAAGTCGTTAAATGCAGCTAACAAGCAAATTAATCAAGACAAATAACAATTGGGTTTACTCCTGCTTCGCTTATTTTAATCAATTGTTATTTGGCATTAGCTATACAAGAAAAGTTTGGTGTTTGATCGGATCAAAAAAACAATGTCTAAAGGCATTTGGCACTCATTAGCAGTAATAATAGTAATGCTCATTGCTGGACCAGAAATTATAGTGAGCATGGAACTCATGGCAATGGTAGAGCTGCTTGGAGCTTCAACATTCGTTTTAATGTACGTTTCAGGCTTAAAATTGTTTTTTACAAAAGTTTTGCTTAAATATAAACATTTCGAGCGCCACTCATTTTTATTTAAACCTTCGCTATCAAACCTAAAGCAAATGCCTTGTTTAGCTATACACGCAATACCAGAGAGAACATTTAGTATCTGCTTTGTCGGATTCATGATTGTCTGCATGTCACACAATTACATACACATGCTTATCTGTGCACATTATAGCTAACACACTCTTTATAACGGAACTGCTCCTCACCCGTTTAAGTGGACACCTCATCATTACTTTGAGGAGGCTAATATGCCTAGATATACCCAATCTAGAAAGACATATTTTACCCCGTTAATTTTAAAATCAAAGCAGTCAAACTTAGCTTACGAGACGATGCAATATCACAGGATGTTGCCGAGGCGTTGGTATGACTCCCATTGTCAAGTTAAACGCACTGATCCTTGCCTAACTTTTTAAGCCATAATTATTTTAGCT